>JAOZMT010000164.1 GCA_029934175.1 Victivallales bacterium
TTATAAAATTAAGAACATGTCCCTTTAAAAGTATCTTTTTATAATTGGTCGTTTATTATGAGAGCGTTTACTTGCGATTTATTTTTCGATTACTTGAGTTCTGAAAAATAATTATTCTGCTTAATTCTTCTCAATAATTTTTTTGTTTTGGACGGAGTTAGGAACAACGCTAAAAAAAATTAACTGGTTAAAAGCAAAGAGGGAATTTTTACAGTTTTATCTGAGGTATTTAATAATACACAAGATGATAAATTATTATGTTTTATTGCTGTGATGTTTTCTAAAAAAATTATATTTTTTTTGTTAGCGTATTCCTTTAAATATATTTCTTTAGGAATTAAAACACCAATTCTATTATTATCTAATAAGTTAGAATTTAATATTTTAATATTTTTAGGGTTTTCGACATTCCAACCTTGAATAGATGCAAGTTCATCAAATGCTTTTAAACCTTGGACATCTGTTGCTGTTGTTATGACAGGTTTACCATTAAGTATATTTGCGACTTGTGCAGTCATACGATTTCCTCCACCGATATGCCCACTTATAAGGCTTATTGCAAATGCCCCCTTTTCATCACATACAATAACAGCTGGATCAATAATTTTACTTTTTAATAAATTTGATATTTTTCTAACAACTATCCCAGTAGCCATTATGAAAATATGAAATTTATATTTATTCCAATTGTTATTTATAACTTCAGATAAAGAACCTGATTTGAAAAGATTTGCGACTTGTGCAGTTTCATTATTTGCATATTTTTCTAAAATGAAAATATCACTATTTATTTCACTTGTAAATATTTTATGTGCTGTTTTAGAACCTTCAGCTGTAATTGCATAAATCGCAGTATCTTTCATTGTCATTACGATATATAACCGTTTAAATCATATTCTGAAACTTCATCAATTATAATTGGAATAAAATATCCTGGTGTAATCTCATTTAAATCCATAATATTAAAATAAACAATATTGTCAATGTCAGGAGCATCCATATATGTTCTTCCAATTGCGACTCTTTCTTCATCTATTGCATCTATTAAAACATCTAATTCTTTATCAATTAATGCTTTATTTTTTTCTAATGATATTTCAGCTTGTAATTCCATAATTGCATCATGCCGTTTATCAATAATGTTTTGACTTATAAATTTACCCATTTTATTTGCAGGAACTGCTTCTTCTTTGGAATATCCAAATACTCCTAGTCTGTCAAATCTTTCTTTTTTGACAAAATCATATAACTCTTGAAATTCTTCTTCTGTTTCTCCTGGAAAGCCAACTATAAATGTTGTTCTGATAACAATATCTGGAATTGTTCTTATTTTTATTAATAACTTTTCTATATCAGAGCGGGTAACTTTTCTATTCATTTTCTTTAAAATATTATCAGAAATATGTTGCAGAGGTAAATCAATATAAGGTAAAATATTTTTTGCATTTTTCATAACTTCTATTAAATCATCAGAAAAAGATGCGGGATGTGCATACATCAATCTAATCCAAACACCATCAGCAATTTTATCTAGTTCTAAAAGTAATTGAGTTAAGGATTCTCCACTGTCATTATCATTAGCAAAAGCTGTTAAATCTTGTCCTATTAGAATAAGTTCAGAAACTCCTTGTTCTATAAAATTTTTCGCTTCATTTACAACAGATTCAATACTACGACTTCTTAAATCTCCACGGATACTTGGAATACTACAATATGTGCAGTTATTTTTACAGCCATCTGATATTTTAATATAGGCAAAGTGTTGAGGAGTTAACTGTAACCTTGGAGTTGAATCATTATAAAGATATGTAGCGTCAGTATTTGCGATATGTGCAAACTCTTCATCATCATAAAGTGAGATAAAAATATCTCCCAAATCTTTACTTTCATCAATACCAGTCCATAAATCTACTTCGTGATATTTATTTCTAAAGGATTTATCTTTATCCCATTGGACAATGCATCCACCCACAATAATCTTTCGTCCTGGAATATCATTTTTCCATTCTATGGCAGCTTCAATTTCCTCTATAGTTTCATCTCTTGCAGATTGAATAAACGCACATGTGTTTATTAAAATAATATCTGCATCATTAATATCATTTGTAAATGATATTCCTTTTAACATTAGAGAGGCAGTCATAACTTCGGTGTCAACAAAGTTTTTAGAGCATCCTAGACTTGTAATAAATACTTTTTTTTGCATAATAATTTAATTGTTAATTGTTAATGTTTTCTTATTTTTTGATAAAACCCATGTTTTCCAATTCTTCTTTTGAAAAGACACTTAATAAATTGGCTATTACTTTCATTGCTTCATCTACATATTCTTTATTTTCTAATAATTTATTGTCTTTTGGGAGTCTTCTGAAATTTTTATCTATTAAAGGTCTATTAATGAGAAATAATAGATACTCTATAGGGACTTTTTTCAATTGCATAGAAAATAATACCATTTTAGCTGCTTCTTTTGCTTCTTCTTTTTTATTATTTGCTTTGAGCAAATAAAATAGTTTATACCACGATCCAACTGAAATAGGATAACTAAGCGTTTGCTTTCTAAATTCTTCTAATGCTTCTTCATTTTTTCCAATTCTTGAAAACATATATCCTTGAAAAAGATGTATGTTTGCAAAATTTTCACATAAATTGTCTGATAAAAATTTAAAACAAGCCACACTTTCATCGACTTCTTGTAAGTTTTTAAATAGATTAATTGCTTGCTTATACATTATAGTTTTATCTTTTTTGTATTCTCCTGCCTTTTTAAAGAAATAATTCGCATTTTTAAAATCTCCTTTACTTTTTGCAAGCAATCCACCTCGTGCATAATATCCAAAAAATATCTCATCGTAAGTATGCTTGACAATAAAAGTCATCAATAAAACAATACTTATTTTAAACAAATTCTTAATTAAATTTGACGATTGATATTCTTCTTCCTTTAAGTTTAAACATTTTCCCAAAAATATTCCAATAAAAATTAAGAAAATAATATTTGTAGGCCATTCAAAGACAATCAAATCAAAAAAGCTATGAGTTAGCAATGCAAGAAGTGTAAAAATTAGAATTTTATCTTGAGAATTAAATTGTCTGAAACTTAAAGCATTTTTAATAAAAGGAAAAAATATTAAAAAACACCAAGTAAAAAATCCTAATACTCCATAACATGCCATAAAATAGAAAAAATGATTATGAGGATGATTTGACCGAGTCGAAGGAACAGGAGTTAACCAGTAATCAATATTTCTATATCGTGCAAATTTAGATTCAAAATTTTGCTCTCCAACGCCTAATTTATTATCCAAAGACATTTGACATACACCTTGCCACATTGGAATTCTGACATCTTTTTCGATTTGTTCTTGTATTTTGTCATTTATACTATAGTAATTGTAATGAACACTAAATATAAATATTGCGACCAGTATAATTATTAGAAAAAGCATTGCTCTTTTTAATAAAAATTCTTGCTTATTTGTTTTATCCAAATATAAATAAATGCAAACTATGATAGAAAATATCATTGCAAGCATTCCACCACGAGAAAAACAAAGATATAAAAAGAAAAACGATTGGATAAGTATCATTAGAGTTGCATAAATCGCAAATTTATTTGTTTTTATTTTAACAACTTTGAATAAGCAAAAAAGAGTCGGAATTAGCGTTAAAAGATATAGCCATTGCCAACTGCTCTTGGTAATTTGAATAGCAAAAATGAAGATAAATAAAAATATTGGAAATATCGATAGTAATAGATAAAATGCAATATCCTTATATTTTTCAAATAAATCATATAATATTTTTAACACAAAAGGAGTTGTGATAACAATCATAGCAGCGTGCCAATTTCTATTTCCAGCTAATCCTACAAACTCTATTTTATAAATCAATAAAAGTGTTGAATTATAAATGTCAACCAACCAAATTAACCCCATGAAATATGGGAAAAGTTTAGAGAATGTTTGATGATAGCAACAAATAAACAAAGGAATAGTAATCCACCGAATAGCATTGATATAATTTTCTAAATGATATATTTTTGAATCAAAAGAGGCATACGAGCAAGTAATAAATAAGATTAATATGGCAAAAGAAAAAGCCTTATTATTTTTCAAAATACTAACTAATTTTTTATAACGCAACAAAATTGCACAAATCGCAAATGCAGACAATGAAATAGTATCAAATGCTTTCAACCAAGATACATTTTTTACAAATACCCCTGATATGAAAAACATAACAGGATAAAATAAACATATCATTCCAAAAAAGATGGAAACTATGCATACATCGCAACTTCTTTTATTTTGTAATATTTTCAGCATAGACAAAAAACTTATTTAAAAGCAAAATTTATCCTTATTTTCTTTAAAGTAACTTGATTGTTGTTTTTTTGTAAATCTAGAGATAAAGTCTTCAAAGTTTTTAAAAGGTTCTTTTGCTCTTGCATTTATGATATATTTGGTATACTTTATTTTATGTTTTTTAAAATCGGTTTTACTCGCTGTATTAAGATTTATTTTATCACCGCTAGCAAGCTCATTTGATGGTTCAGGAGCAATATATATAAATTTCATTTTATCTTCAAGTCCTTTTAAAATAGGAATTAGAGATTGAGAAGCTGCAAATTTATCTAATAAATCTTGCATATTTTTATATGGTCTTTTTTGTATTATTGAAGTAGTTACATATTTATTTAACCCTAAACTTATAAGTTCCTGGACAGTTGCTCCATTCATATCAATTTTTTCTACAACTTTTGTTTCTTCAACAACAGGCTTAACTGGTTCTGCGACAACTTCAACAGGTTTGACTTCTTCCACAACAGCAACTGGCGAAGGAGTTGTTGATTTAATTTTTTTTGCAATTAATCTCAAAGATTTTTGTTTTGCCAATAAACTTAGTTGTAAGTCAATCGTAGGATTTTTTAAATTAACTAAATCTTTATTTAAGGTAAATAACAAAGTATAATTAACACCTTGTTCATCTTTAAATGTTTCATTGCTATCACTATATTCACCATTTGATTTTTTAATTGCTAGGCATTTATTAACAGATTTATTATTTACAATAGTATAATCATAAATTGAGGTGCTACGATTATTATCTAATTCAATTTTCACTTCTACAAAATATTGATTTGAATTTCTATCAACAACAGAATTTGGTAATACACCAACACTATCTTCAGTTATTTCAACAGATATAATATTTCCTGACCTAAACGGGATTATTTTATCTGCGACTTGTGCAACTTCAGCCATCGGTGGTGCTTCTGCGATTTGTGCAATTGAATTGCCGATTAATGTAAATGTTACCAAAAATAAAATTATATATTTTGTCATGACTGTCTCCTTTGAGTTAGTTTAATATTCTGATGTATAAAATAACCTCTTTTTAAAAATTTTCAATAAAATCAGGACTTTTTTTGAAAAAATAACAAAATCTTTTAAATTAACAGGATTATTATGTGAATTGAAACCACAGATAAACACGAATTAACACAGATAAAAACAAAAAATAAAAATGAGACTCCACTAATTGTCAGAAAAGTTGATGTTAAAAACATATTTATTACGCAAAATATTTTAACGCAAAATATTTTTTTTAATTAATACAAATTCTCTAATTTTATTTTTACCTAATTTTTATAAATGAAAATAAAAATCACGACTCATTTTAAGAATTTTCCTAATTATTCTGCGTTAAATTATTCTGCGTTAAGAACAAATTTAAAAAATGTGGA
>JAOZMT010000165.1:0-3755 GCA_029934175.1 Victivallales bacterium
GCCAAAGTATTTTAATATCTTTTTTTATTTCTTGCAATTCTAACAATGCATCTAACGCCTCGTAAGAAGTATCGAATTCAAAAATATCATTAAATTTTCCACGCATCGCCAACGATGGACATCTTTCAATTACTGCATTTGCTAATTTTTTTTCTTTTTTTAAATTTCTATCAGCTTGAACTTGTTTCCCTTTTATCTCAGCAATAACATTTTTTCCACCTTGACTTGGTTTGAAAAATGAACCACCAGTTTTAAATGGTTTAACAAACAATTCAGCTCTAATACCATCTTCAACTGGCAATAAATGGATATGTGGAGTTGCATCAGATTTGATGTTTTTTATTTTTTCACCATCTGCGGAAACTGCTTTAATATCAGAATGAATTGGTAAAATTGGTGACAGGTCAGATATTAATGTTTTTAATTCTTTCTTTTCAGATTTTGGAATTGTAATACCTTTTTTAGTTAGAATATTTGAAATATTCAAATGTGTTTCTGTTGTTTCTATTACTTTGTATTTAGATGGAGTTTCTCTTATTAACTGAATACCTTTCTTATCAATTTTTTCTGATAATGAAACAGCATATCCTTTAGGAGTTTCTTTAACAATTAGTTTTATATCATCTTTAACTAATTCAAGTTTAGTAGTTTTTGAATCATTTAAATAAATATACGGATGTTCAATTATGAACGGAACAGCAGCTTCAATATCCAAAACCCATTCTGTATTGTAATAATATCCATAAGTTCTATATTGTTCTTCTTTTATACAAGTTGCAATTTTTCTATCAATATCTAACATACAATCAAGCCCGTTATTTTTTAATCTTTTTAATGCAACAGGGCGACCTTTAGTCCATTTCCCAGTTTTGCCTAACGATTGTTCTTTTGGAGATAAATCATAGAATGAGTTATCTTCGATTTCAGCAAACCAAACTAATCTAGTAGAACCTGTTGCTGAGTTCGCAACTTTACTTGTTTTTTTTGAAATTGATTTTAGCTTTGTAAACGCTTTCTTCCAAGGCTCTTCCTGTTTGACAATTGTTGTAATGTCAAAATATTTTTTTGATAAAGAATCCAACTTCGCTTTTTCATCTTTGGAAACTAAAGAAGTTTTTTTATTTGCTTTTAATAAACAATAATATGAATAAGCAATCCATTCATTTTCTTCTTTTAAACATATTTTCACTTGTTTTGCTATATTTTTAATATGCTTTGCGTCTATGCTTTTAGGCTCAGTAAAAAAAAGTATTGTTAAATGAATTATTTTAGTAGAATCTATGTCCTCACTGAACAACAATGACTGCACTTCGCTTTCATTTCCTTGCAGTGATAAATTATAAATTTTCAATAACTTAGCAAGTTTCATACCCTCTTTTACTCCAGCAGAAATTGTTCTTTTCAATAAAGCTTCAGCAGATTCTCCCATTGCAAGTAAAGTTAGAGCAAAATATTCTCCAATAATACCCTTGTGCCAATATCCTTTTTTGCTTTTCCCTAACTCTTTTTCTAATGCCACAAGATACAATTCGTAAGCTTTTGTAATATTTCCTCGAATAAATTCTATTGTTGGAGAATAAAAATCAGGACTTAATTTTTGTTTTTTAAGAATATTTTTAACAATCTCAATATTTCCATTATCTAAATAATATTTTGCAAGTCTTTCATATAAACCAGATATGATTTTTTGAGATTTTAGCTCTTTTCTTTTTTCTAAATAATCAATTTGTTCTAATATTAATTTAATATAAATCCTACTAGAACTACAAGCAGCTACCATATCTACTACTAATTTGTTAGGAATTTTATCAGCAAGCTCAGTGTTAAAGGTATCATTAGAAATAAGAAAAGAAGATAAAAGACCATCCGCTCTATGCTTCGTTGTTTCTACAGAATATTTTTTGTGATATTTTAGAATATTATCTTCATTATTCGTAAAAAATGAATAATAAAATTCTCTTTTTATTCTGCCTTCTATTTTATCTCTATCTTGCCATTCCTGAGATTCTATGTCGAATAGACTTCTTATAGCTTCCATATAAATCAATAAAGCTGGGTTCTTTATACAATAATTTCTAATTAAATATAAATAATAATCTCTATTTAAAGACAATTTTGGGTCTTTGTCATATTTAGATAAAAAAGCATTTTCATCACCAGTGAATACTCTATAACTTGAAACCACTTTACAATTATTATCTACAAAATTTCTGATAATATCGCCTTTTTCTTTATCTTTTAGTCCTTCAAATATTAGAGCTTTTGTAGCACATTTTTTCAAAGTTGTTTTATTAAAAGGTTCTTGAGAAAGAGTTATTATTTGTAATAATTCTTGTTCAACTTCCGATAAAGCTTCATACCTTTTTAAAAATTCTTCTTCTTTTTTCATGATTTTTCCTTGTTTTTATAAATTTTTATATTCAAATTCAATTTTTACGATGCCATTTTCATCCTTGCCTTTGATTCTTTTTCTGACATTTTTTAATTCCTTTTTTTTTATCTGCAGATTTAACAGTTTTTTTTTCTTCCAATAAATTTTTCATTTCAATATCAAAGTCTGATTGAAAAAGTTGCTCTTGAACAGGTTTATACCTTTCAAACTCTTTTTCTGCAAATTGCTTTGCGATTTTAGCAGATACTTTTCCTGGATGATTTAAAATATCCTCTTGATTAAACTGTAAAAAAGCATCTAATTTTTCAACCCACTCTTCCATTGTCATTGGTATATGCTTTTCAGCTTGATGTTCTGCATAATCTAAATACATCGTAACAAAACGATTTAATGGTTTTAACTCTTTTTCTGATAAATAATTCTTTGCAATAGATATATCGCTTTTTCTTATTTTACCATTAGGCGAGTTCTTCCAAGATGTCAGTCCCATCTTTTCTTTTTTTGCATCTGCACGAGATACTATAATTTCTGCTGCTGTTTGATTTGTGATAGCCCAATGTAATTTATTTTGAACTGTAGCAAAAAACTGTTTTGTCGTTTCACTTTTATATTCATAATCTATGCTACACTCTGCATAAATATCAGTTATCTTTTGATAAATCCTTCGTTCACTACTACGGATATCGCGAATCTTCTCTAATTGTTCATCAAAATAATCTTTACCAAAAATTGGTTGAGGATTTTTTAATCTCTCTACATCCATTGTGTAGCCTTTGATAATAAACTCTTTTAAAACCTGTGTAGCCCAAATCCTAAATTGTGTAGCTCGCAAACTATTTACACGATACCCAACTGCGATTATCGCATCAAGATTATAAAACTTGGTAGGTTTTGTTTGAACTTTCCCCTCAATTGCTCCATGTTGAGTGGTATGTTCCAAAATGGAACACACCACTTCTTGATTTAATTCTCCATTATCAAAAATATTTTTTAAATGTTTTGTTACAGCTGGTCGTTGAACATCAAATAACTGTGCTATTTTTTTTTGTGTCAACCATATTGTTTCATCTTGCAATAACACATCAATCTTAACATCGCCATTTGATGTTTTATATAATAAAAACTCTGTTAATTTATCTTCCATTTTTCTATTTCCTTTTTTTATACTAAATATTATTCTTTTATCCACGAAAAATACTAATATCACGAACTTTTCCTTTTTCCCAATTACTGCTCATTTATATTTTACTGTTACATGCCAGTTACATGAAAATCACATGCCAGTCACATAGAATAAATCAATATCTTGTGTTTTTTTTAATAAAATCACTATATATTGTGGTTTTGTTTCAAGTTATCTTCT
>JAOZMT010000165.1:3855-5738 GCA_029934175.1 Victivallales bacterium
GAAACTATCCCCACGCAGGAATATATTCTTTTCTGTTTGATTTATTATCTGGATTTCCAATCTTAATTAATCCTTCCGTTAAAGTTTCTTTTATTATTCGTGATGCTGTAGAATAATTTTTATCTTCAATTGACAATCTATCTCTTAATGATTGATTTGTCATCTTTTCATTTATAATATATTTCAAACAAGTATGTTGATAACAAGCTCTTACTTTATCAGATTTATTCATAGAGCTTAGTTCTTGATGAGCATATAAAGTTATAACAGTTTGCCTTTCTCTTTTTTTGAATGATGGAGGAGGTAATTGATATGCTTCTACGCTTGAAATTGTTTTATCAATTCCAGTTCCTTTCTCTTCACATATTCTTAATCGTCTCATTAAGTCTGCAAGTCTTTCATTTATTGACTGATATGAGTCTATAAACCTATCAAGTGGAACAACGGGCACACCAGGGTTTATAAATTCTATTCTATCTGAATATATATCAATTGAAACAGATGTTCCTGTTTGTGAAAAATCTTGATGTATTATTGCATTTGCAACCAACTCTCTAATTGCTATACTTGGATACATTCCAACTTGGCTTCTGAGAGCATTACCAATTACTTCATTACTTGGGACTTGATTTTCTACCAACTCTATAAGTTCTTTAAAACCTGCCGCATACCCTTTCTCAAATGAAAAATCTTTAATTGTTGATATTTTACTTTTTCCATTAAAAAGCGTAACACGAACACCTTTTCTATAAATTGTATCAAAATCTCTGATGTTTTTAGCAAATAGAATTGCTCCTAAATTTGTAATATAAAAATTATTTTTAAAACTTATTATTATTTTTTCACTGAGAAATCTATCTATAACACCATCTCGATTCATTGGATATGGCAATTGAATAAGTTCAAAATAGGCTTGAGAATCTAAAAGTCTTATAACTTCTTCTGCACTAACATTAGATTTCGCTGGCTTTAGAAAATATTCTTCTGATGTCTCGTTAAAAATTTCTTGTAATCGTTCAGATGTCATAGGAATAAGTTCTTCTCCAACTCTCATATAATAAGAACATTTATAATGCAAAGGTTTTGTTAAAGGTCGAGTTGGAATATAAATTATTAAAACTCTTTTTTCTTCGCAAATTAATTCCTCAATATCAACTCTAATATTAATTTTTTGAAATATATCAGATTTAACTTTTTCTATTGATTTAAAAGCTTCTGTTCCAACAACACAACGAGGCATTTTATCAGTAACTCCTAAAATGATTTTACCGCCACCTTCATTGCTTATTGCAACACAATATTTTACTAATTTTTCAAAATCAAAAGACCTTTCAGCTTTTTTAAATTCCAAATGTTCATTCTCAGAATTTATCGTTAGTAATTCTTTAAATTCTTCTATATTCATTTTTAATTCCTTTTTTTATCCACAGATATAGTTAAATCCAAAGATATTTTTTATCATAATCTATTTCAGGTTTTTTCAATAAAAATAAAAATTCATCTTTAAATGACATATTTTTATGATGTTCTTCTTGTTCTATTATATATTTGATTACATTTGGGATTGATGATTTACTAACTGTAAAACCTCCATATCATTCTTGTCAAGCAAATTTATAATCTAAATCGAAATTCTTATTTACCCAACCTGATGAGTTTGCTTTTATTTTTCGTAATATATCAGATACAGCAAACTTAGGTTTTAAATCTGCACAAATATGATCTTCAATTCCATTTATTTTGCGAGCAAATCCATATTCATTATTTATCGTTTTTGCGATATACGCAAACAATGATTCTTTAAATTCAGGAGATATTAATTTCATTCGTTCTTTTGTAGAAAAAACAATATGATAATGTAATGATGTATATGTATGTCCCAT
>JAOZMT010000005.1:0-2537 GCA_029934175.1 Victivallales bacterium
TGTTCTTTTATCTATTTTATTGCTCTTCGTCATCATAACGATGTATAACTTGTCTGAATTCCATAAATTGTGGGAAAAATTTAACTTTAGCATTTGCAGTTTCTCCATTACGATTTTTTTCAATAATAATTTCAGAATCTATACCATTTTGTAATTTGTCGTCTGTCATATCTTTTTGATCATCTCTATTTCTGTGTAAGAACATAACCACATCGGCATCTTGTTCTATAGAACCAGAGTCTCTCAAATGACTTAATTTTGGTTTTGCATCTGGGCCACCTTTTTCCAACTCACGATTCAATTGAGCTAAAACTAAAATAGGCACTTTTAATTCTTTTGCTAATTCTTTAATTCCACCAGAAATATCAGCAATTTCTAATTGACGACTTTCAACTTTTCCGCCAGACTTCATTAATTGCAAATAATCAATGATAATACATTGAATATTTTCAGTAGTTTTTAATCGTCTAGCCTTTGACCTTAAATTCATAAGAGACAATCCAGCTGTATCATCAATAAATATTTTACAATCATTTAAAATTTTAAGAGAATTCTTTAATTTTTGCATACTAGGCGTTGAAAAGTTACTATCAGAAAAGGATTTGATAGGCACTTGTGCTTGTGTGCTAATTAATCGTTTTGAAATTTCATCAGAAGTCATCTCTAAACTAAAAAATGCCACAGGGTATTGATTTTCCCCAGTTTTTGGGTCTTTTCTCATTGAAATATTTCTCAGAATATTTAATGCTAATGATGTTTTCCCGATTGATGGTCGTGCAGCCAATACAATCATTTCACCAGGCTTCATTCCAGTTAACTTTTTGTCCAATTCAACAAAACCTGTTTCTATGCCAGGGGTAATTTCTTTGTTAATAATGGCTTGAATATTTTGAAAAGAAATTTTAAGAAGTTCTTTAAATGGTAAAATTGTTCCATCGTGAGATGTTCTTCGGACTTCTAAAATTTTACCTTCAATTGCTTCCATTAAGGCTTCAACACTTGTATCTAAATCATAACATTTAACTGTTGAAGTGACACAAACATCTATCATTTCTCGCAAATCAGATAAATCTTTTACAATTTTACAATGTTCTTCAATATTAGCTGTTGTTGCAAGATAATTTTCCAATTCAGCAATAAAAACTTCTCCACCGATATCTTCTAAATTATCATTAACTTTAAGTGCGTGAGAAAGAGAAATAAAATCGATATTAACATTTTTTTGTGTAAGATCAAAAATAGTTTTAAAAATAACTCTATGAACAGGACTGTAAAAAGCTTTTTCGCTTTTTAATTTTGCGATAGCAGTAGGAACACAGTAAGACGGTTCCATCATCATAGATGATAAAACCGCCTTTTCTGCCTTTAAATCGTGTGGTTGTGGTCTATCTTCGCCATAAGAACCGAATGTTCGGTCCTCATAATCTAAATCACCATCATACATATTTATTATGCTCTTTCAACAACAACCTTTACTGTTGCAGTGACACTATTGTGTAAATCTATATCAACATCATATTTACCTAACATTTTAATGTGTTCTGTAAGTTTAATGTCATTACGACTAACTTTAATATCTTTTTCAGCTAAGGATTCTGCAATATTTCTTTCAGTTATAGAACCAAATAAAACATTATCATCAGAAGCTTCCATAGTAAATAAAACTTCAATATCAGTTATCTTAGCAGCAATAGCTTGAGCTCCTTCAAGAGCAGCTTTTCTATTTGCTACAATTTCATCTTTTCTTGCTTCAAACTGTCTAATAGCTCCTTTGGAAGCTTTAGCAGCAAAACCTTTAGGTTCTAAGTAATTTCTTGCATATCCTGGAGCTACTTTTACAATTGCTCCAGCTAATCCAAGACCATCAATATCTTTTAGCAAAACTAATTCTATATTTGCCATAATTCATAATCTCCTTTGTTTGTATAAGCACAAGTGCTTTTATTTGTCATTCTTTATGCAATAATGCATATTTTCAATTTTGAAACCCTTTTATTAAGGAACTAAACTAATTATTCTAGCTCTTTTAATAGCTTCACCTAATTCTTTTTGGTGATTTAAGCAAATTCCTGTCAATCTTCTTGGTAAAATTCTACCTTTTTCAGTTTGATACTTCAATAAAGTTTCAGCATCTTTGAAATCAATATATTTTATTGCATCATCACAGAAACGACAATTTCTAGGTCTGATTTCTTTGCGTTTTCTTTTCTTCTTTTTTTGTTGCATTGGCATTATAGCCTCCTTTTTTATTTAATTATTTTTAATTATTTATTTTTTATACATAATAATCCTAGAAAGGAATATCATCTTGGGACTCATTTTGAGAACTAGCAAAAGGATTTGCAGGTTGTGCATTTTGCTGATCGCTCATATTAGGAGTGTTTGATTCATTTACACTCGGAGAACTTTCCTGAACTGAAGGAGTTGTAGGAATAGTTGGAGGAGGAGGAACTTGACTAGGAGTTGTTGGCGTAGAGTTATTGCCTTGATATGAATTAAATCCATTAGACTGATTATTATTAGCTTGACTTTGATTA
>JAOZMT010000005.1:2637-8557 GCA_029934175.1 Victivallales bacterium
TTACCATTATAACCTTGATTACCATTATAACCTTGATTACCACCATAAGCCTGATTAGACTCATAGTTTTGTCCGCCTTGGTTACTCCCATTTTGAGGAGTATATCCATTTTCACCATTGCCATTATTTCTATTGGCAGAAGGTAAAAATTGTACTCTTTCACCTACGACTCTTAGACGACTTCTTTTCTTACCAGTTTCCTTATCTTCCCACTGATCCAATTGCAATCTTCCTTCAACAAAAACAGGAGCTCCTTTTTGCAAGTAGCGTCCTGTGCTTTCTGCTTGTTTCTCCCAAACTGTAATATCAACATAAGTAACTTCAGGTTTATCACCATTCGCAGCATTTCCAAATTTTCTATTACATGCAATGCAAAAATCACATACAGCAATACCACTATTTGTATAACGCAACTCTGGATCTCTTGTCAAGTTACCCATTAATAAAACTTTATTTAATGAAGCCATAGTATACTCTCCTAAATTATATTATTACTTTTCTTCAGGTCTATCATAAATAATTGTGAACATACGAATAACTCTTGGATCTAAGCGATATTTATTTCTAATCTCTTCAACCTTATCAGGAGCTACTTCAAATATATAATTCCAATATTGACCTGCTTTTTGTCTTTTAATTTCTCTTGCAAAAGTTTTTCTGCCCATATTTACAGACTCTACAACTTTTCCACCTAATTCTACTATTAACTCTGACAACTCTTTTGTATAAGCTGTCCCGTCATCTTCAATCTTTTTGATGTCTAATATAAACACCGCTTCATATTTATTCAAAATACTATCTCCTATTGTTTGATATTTTTGTTAAATTTTAAGATTCGTTCAAAATATTATTATTATTATACTTATTCATAGAGAAATCAATTCCTCTAATGAATAACAATTTTCCTGCTTCAGCTGCTGTTTTAACAATCTTGTTTTTTGAATCTTCATCTAAAAACTCAGATAAAACAAAATCTGATTGCTGACTGACACTTTTATCTCTTCCGATACCAATTCTTAGTCTTGGAAAATTTTCACTCTCAAGATTTTTAATAATTGACAACATCCCATTATGTCCTCCAGCGCCTCCTTGTTTTTTAATTCTGACTTCGCCATAAGGTAAATCTAAGTCATCGTATATAACTAATACTTCTTCTGGAGTAAGAGTAAGCTTTCTATAAAGCTTAACAACTGCATCTCCACTTAAATTCATAAAAGTTAAAGGTTTTTGAAAGAAAATAGAATTTCCTTTGCATCTACCTTCCCATATTAAACTATTATAACGATGAACCTGTTGATAAGAACCTGACATTATAGATAAAATTTCATCTACAACCATAAATCCAACATTATGTCGGGTATTTTCATATTCTAGACCTGGATTACCAAGCCCAACAATTAATTTTGTTTTTTTCCCTAGATTCCTATGCATTCAAATTAAATTTTTATTCAGCAGGTTTAGCTTCTTCATCTGCTTCAGCAGTTTCTGCACTAGTCGCAGCAGCAACTTTAGAAACTAAGAATATAACTTGTTCAGGAGTGCTTTTTAATGTAAGTCCTTCAGCAAGCGTGATGTCTTTTGCTTTTAAGTTATGCTCAACTTCAAGACTGCTAACATCTACATTAATTGATGATGGTAAATCTTTAACTAAACATTCAATTTCTATTTCATAAACTAATTGTTCTAATAATCCACCTTGAGAAGATCCAGCAGGTTCTCCAATATGTTTTATTGCAACAGCTGCATGTATAGTAGCATTTAGATCAATTTCAGTGAAATCAATATGCATATTTCTATCTGCTAAATAATCATATTGTTCTTCTTTTACTAAAACAGAATAAGTTGAACCATCTGCTGTTTTTAGTTCTAGAACACTAGCTTCTGATTTACCAACTTTTTTCCAATCAACAACTGAAACAGTGAAATTTTTCGTTTCCTTTCCTTTAGAATACATTATTGCAGGAATTTTTCCTGCTCTTCTTAATCTTCTTGAAGCAGAAGTTCCAGTCTCTTCTCTTGCCTCAACATTAACAACATAATTACTACTCATATTTATTCCTTTGTTTATATATACTTCTCAGTATAAATTTAAATTAACCCTATTATTTAAGATAGGGGATTAATACACTTCAAATAGCGAAGAAACTGATTCTCCTCTATGAATTCGTCTAATAGCATCTCCTAATAGAGGGGCTATGCTTAAAGTTACAACCTTTGAGCAGTTTACTTCATCAGCAAGAGGAACTCCATCAGTTGTAATTAACTTTTTAATACAGCTTTCTTCTAGTCTTCTTTCACCTTTTTCATTTAAAAGGCAATGAGACACCGCTGCGTAAATATCAGAAGCACCTTTCTCTTTTAAAAGATTAGCCGCTCCAATTAAAGTTCCAGCCGTAGATGATAAATCATCTATTATTATACAATTTTTGCCTGCAACATCTCCTACTAAATGCGAAGATTCAATAGATTCAGCATCAATTCTTCTTTTTGATACAACAGCAATACCAGCACCAAGTAAATCAGCATAAGCCTGAGCCATTTTCACACTTCCTGAATCTGGAGCAACAACTATAGAATCTCCATTTAGTTCTTTTTTGAAATAAGGGACAAATACTGGTGAACAGTAAAGATGATCCAATGGTATATCAAAATAACCTTGAATTTGCTGTGCATGTAAGTCCATAGTTAAAACACGATCAACACCTGCAACTGTTAGTAAATTAGCAACAAGTTTTGCTGTTATAGGAACTCTAGGTCTATCTTTTCTATCTTGACGAGCATAACCATAGTAAGGAATTACTGCTGTTATTCTTTCTGCAGAAGCACGCTTCGCAGCATCTACCATTATCAATAATTCCATAAGCACTTCATTAGGTTTTATTGCAATAGGTTGAATTAAAAAAAGATCGCATCCACGAATGTTTTCTGTATATTGTGCAAATATTTCACCATCAGGAAAAGTTTCAAGCTTAATTTTGCCTAAAGGTAAATCCATGTGCTTAGCAATTCTTTCTGATAATAGAGGATGAGCTCTACCAGAGAACAATTTCATTGTTGACTTCATATATAAAAAACTCCAATTTAAATCGGAAAGATGATTTTTGCAGAATAGATTTAACCAAGAGAAGACGACAATTGCATAAATCGCAACATTCAGTCGTTAATGATAACCTCTTGGTTAATGCTAAATATCTCAAAAGAGAAATGCAAAAAATCCACTATTCGGATTTAGGTTAAATGTTATAAAAACTCTAATAATATATACTTTTTTCTTAAATATGCAAATATTATTAAAATTTTTTTTGAATTTTCTATAAAGTTAGTTGGATATTGGAGAATCTTGACTTATACTTTAAACGGTTGAAAAATCACTTTTTAAAACGCTCTGATTTTGATATTTCAATCTTTATAACTTTTGGTTAGCGACAACTAGCCAAAGAGTTATAAAAATTAAAATATCTTCACAATCATCATTTTAAAAAGTAAATCTTCTTCCCATTTAAAGTATAAGAGTAATTCTTAAAAATCCTATTATTCTGTCAACATAATTAAAGTAATGACAACTATTTTTCAAGAAGATGCATAGGCTAAATTAGAAGAAAATAAATGATATTGGAGGAGGCTTAAAGCCAAATTCTGTTATTGCTATTTTTAATATAAGTAAAAATGTCATTGCAGTAAAATTATGCATTGCATGAAACATAATTGCTGGCACAAGGGTTTTATGTTTAATGTATAAAATTTGCATAATTATTCCTAAAATAAAAAGACCTGGTATTTGAACTAGGGTAAAATGTATAATTGCGAAGAGTGCAGATGTTATAATCGTTGCTGATATTGTTGAATTTTTCTCTTTTAAAAAAGAAAAAATAACTCTTCTGAAAATTAATTCTTCTGCGATTGGTGCAATAATTACTGCACCTATCGCAAGTATACAAAATGAGAAATATGAACAGTTTTTAACTATTTTTGTAATTATAGGCTCTTCAATGACTATTCCTAATGAATTCAACAATAAAGTAAAAAGTAAAGTTACTACTCCTAGCAAAAATAAAACTATAAATTCTATGCCAATAACTTCAGGAATAAAATACCACTTGAATTTTGTTATATGTAACTTTTCAAAAATTGAAGCTTTGCTCTTTGAAAATTTTGCAATAAATACTACACCTAGTAACATTAAAACTTGATGTGGTATAGTCCCAATAAGAACAACGATATACTTGGGCGCATTTTTTAAATAATCTGCAAAAAGCATTGTCAAAAATAATGGATATATGGCAAAAAATAGAAAAAGTGCACAACTCGCAAATATAAAGCCGTGCGTTAGCCATTTGTCAGATTCTGTTCGTTCAATTTTTTGCATTTAACTTTTCTCTCGGTTCAGTTCTATCGCAATAGACTCGCAATGCTCTAATGCTTTTGGTTTATCAATTCGAACTTTACAAGATTTTGCTGTTTTATAACTTAAGCATATATCAACTATTTTATCCGCCAAAGCCTCCAATAAATAAAATTGGGAACTTGTCGCAAAATTAACTATTTTAGTTTCTAAACCTTTATAATTAATTGCATCTTCTAAATCATCACTTTTACAAGGTTTGCACATATCGCAATTTAACTCAATATTTATAACAACCTCTTGCTTATCTAACCGTTCTTCTGGTAATGTGCCTATTATTATTCCTAATTTTAAATTCGTAAATATGATTTTATCCATTTGGATTATTTCTCCAATTTTAATTTAATTTGCTCTACAAACTCAGCCTTTGCCTCATCATTTTCATAAGTTAATTGTCTTGTATTCCAATGAAATCCATCATCAACACCTCGTGGTATGATATGCAAATGTGAATGCATTACAACTTGTCCTGCACATGCCCCATCTGCTAAATGTAAATTAAATCCGTCAACATCAAAAACTCTTCTTAATGCTACTCCAATTTTAGAACCTATATAAAACATTCTTCCTTTTACATCTTCAGGAATTGTGATAGATGTGGTATGATGCTCTTTTGGTATTATCAGTGTGTGTCCCAAATTAATTGGAGATATATCCAAAAATGCATACACCAAATCATCCTCAAAAACCTTAAAAGATGGTATTTTTCCTGCTATAATCTTACAAAATAGACAATTATCCATAAATTTCTCCTTTTTATTGTTTATTTAATTCAAACTTATGCTATATTATCAATAAGATAATCATAAAAGACAAAAAAACAAATAAATTATTGAAAAATATCGATAAAAAAGGAGATACAAAATGGCGTTTAAAGATTTTAAAACAATTACGGAAGTGTGCAAAAAATTTAATTGTGATGTAACTCAGGCGCATTTCATAAAAGAAAAAACTATCAAAATAGATGATTTCTTTTTTAAATATATTGAAGATAATTTACAAAATGCCTCATCTTTTTTAAATGAATATGTAATTTGTGAGGATATTATAAAACCAATAATTAAAATAGTTGCAAATGAAAATGATTTACCTATTTGGTCGCATATCCCTTTAAATGTAACAGATGAATTATGTGGTGTTCCTGATTATATTTTTGCTCTTGCATATCCAGGAAATCAAGAATACAAGTTACCTATTGCTTGTTTGGGAGAAGCAAAGAAAGATGATTTTGTCCAAGGCTGGGGGCAAACTGGAGCTGAAATGGTTGCTGCACAAATCGCAAATAAAAATAAAACTGTTCCTATTTTTGGATTAGTTACAAATGGAAAATTCTGGGAATTTGGAAGGTTGGAAGGAGATAAATTAACAATAGAAAAACAAGCGGTTTCTACAACTGATGATTTGCAAAAAGTTTTAAATATTTTAAATTGGTTCTTTTGTGAAGCAAAAAAAAGTGCAAATACTTTATTGGAAATTGAAAAGGGAGAGAAGAAATGAGTTATGTAGATTTTAAAAATA
>JAOZMT010000005.1:8657-18655 GCA_029934175.1 Victivallales bacterium
AAATTGGCTTTTTGGTGAAGCTAAAAAAAATGCAGATATTTTATTGGAAATTGAAGAAAAGGCGAAAAAGAAATAAATTATGGAAAAAGATTCATTTAATATTAAATGTCATAGTTGCGGAGCAACTCTTAAAGCTGATGCTTCGACTGAAGGAATGACTGTAAAATGCGAACAGTGCAATAAATTAGTTCATATACCTATTAGAGGAATATCAATTATTCCAGATATGAAAATTGGAGGTTTTACTACGGTAAAACGACTTGGTGTTGGCGGTATGGGGGAAGTTTGGCTTGCAAAACAAGCTTCTATGGAAAGGTTAGTTGCATTAAAAATTTTGTCACCAGAATATACTGACAATAAAGAATTTGTTGATAGATTTATTGCTGAGGTAAAATATTCAGCAAGGTTAAATCATCCAAATATTGTAACTGCTTTTGATGCAGGAGTTGATAATAAAATTCATTATTTAGCAATTTCCTATATTGAAGGAACTCAATTAGAAGATATGTTATTTCAAAAACATACAATTGAAGAAAAAGACGCTTTGAGATATATTAAAGATATTGTTGTTGCATTAAATTATGCTTGGGAAGAGTTGCAATTATTGCATCGTGATATTAAACCAGGAAATATAATGGTTGATAAAAATGGCAATGCTAAATTAATGGATATGGGGATTTCTAAAAGTTTGAAAGATAATTTATCGTTAACGCAAACAGATGTTATTATGGGAACACCTTTTTATATGAGTCCTGAACAAGCTTTAGACCATAAGATAGATTTCCATATAGATATGTATGCATTGGGTGCAACGCTATACCATTTACTCACTGGAGAAGTTCCTTATGATGACAGAACTCCTGCTGGGGTTATTCAAAAACATGTAAAAGCACCATTGCCTGATGCAACTGCTTTTAATAAAGCTGTTTCACTTGAAGCAACTAATTTAATTCAAGGTATGATGGAGAAAAATCCAGAAGATAGATTTGCGACCTGGGCAGATGTTATTGAAGAAATTGATTTAATTCTTAGCGGAAATAAAGTTCGTGAAACAAAAAAACAAAGTAATTTTATGTTATTAATAATAATAATTTTAATTATATTTATAGTTGCGATTTGTGCATATTTTTTAGTTCAACAGAAATCTCAAAAGGATATTATGAAGTCTAAACAAGAAAGTTACGATCAGATAGAAGCTGTATATCAGTTAAAATTTAAAAAGGAGAAAAAGAATGGCTTATAAAGATTTTAATAGTATGAGTGATGTTTGTGATATGTTTGACTGTGATGTTGTTGATAGTCAATTTGTAGAAGAGAAAAAGATAGAGGTTCATCCTGTTCTTATGGAATTTATACAGGAGAGTTTTCATAATCAAATTTCATTTAAAAATGAATATGTCATTTGTGAAAGAATTATTAGTCCTATTTTGAATATTGTTTCAAAAAATAGTAAATTACCTGTTTGGTCTCATGTTCCTTTCAATGTAGATGAGCAACTGTCCGGGACTCCTGATTATCTTTTTGCTCTAGCAAGACGAGGAGGAGATGAATATAAATTACCAATAGCGTGTCTAGGAGAAGCTAAGAAAGATATTCCAATTCAAAAGACTTATGGGCAAGTTGCAGCTGAAATGATTGCTGCTCAGAAAAACAATAAAAATCCAGACATTCCTATTTTTGGATTAATTACAAGTGGAACAGTTTGGCTATTTTTAAAGCTTGAAGGCAATTTATTTACTAAAGATGATAGAATGTTTTCCGCAACAAGAGACATAGATGAAGTCTTTAATGTTTTAAACTGGTTTTTGTGCGAAGCGCGCAAGGCAGCAGATATACTTTTAGAAATAGAAGCAAAAGAAAAATTAAAAAAGGAGAAAAAATGAGTTATACCGACTTTCATGATATTAGTGATGTTTGTGAAATGTTTGATTGCGATTTTGAAAAGAAGCAATTTGTATCAAAAAAAGATATTAAGTTGCATGATTTTTTTATGACAACAATTAAAGAAAATCTTAATGATAATTCATGTTTTTTAAATGAATTCGTTATCTGTGAAGATATTATAAAACCAATAATTAAAATTGTTGCTAAGGCAAATAATTTACCCGTTTGGTCTCATGTTCAATTTGATGTTGATAAAGCAAAAGGTTTAAATGGAACTGCTGATTATATTTTTGCACCTGCAAAAAGAGGAAGAATGCAGTTTAAATTACCAATTGTTTGTTTAGGAGAAGCAAAAAAGGATGATTTTATTAGAGGTTGGGGACAAACTGCAGCTGAAATGATTGCTGCTCAAACCGAAAATAACAATACTGAAATTCCTATTTATGGTTTAGTTACAAATGGGATAAGTTGGCAGTTTGGACAATTAAAAAAGAGTATTTTTACAATTGATGAAAGAACTTTTTCTGCAACTAGAGACTTGCAAGAAGTTTTAGATATTTTAAATTTAATTTTTTGCGAAGCGCGCAAAAATGCAGATATACTTTTAGAGATAGAAGCAAAAGAAAAATTAAAAAAGGAGAAAAATAATGAGTAAGAAAGAATCTAGGAGTGAATTATATAAAGAAGCTGGGGTTGATATTGATTTGGCACAATCTTTACTTAAAAAAGTGAAACAAAAAATTGGCGAAACACGAAGACCTGAAATGTTAGCTCCTATTGGTGGATTTGGTGGACTTTTTCAATTAGATTTAAGTAAATATGACAAACCTATTATTGTATCAAGTATTGACGGTGTTGGAACTAAATTAATGATTGCTGCTATGATGAATAAATATGATTCTATAGGTTTTGATATTGTAAATCATTGTATTGACGATATTGCTGTGCAAGGAGCTGAGCCTTTATACTTTTTAGATTATATTGGTATTGGAAAACTAAGAAGTCCTTTGTATGAAGATATCTTATCTGGAATAGCAGATGCTTGTAAAGAGCAAAACTGTGCAATTTTGGGTGGAGAAACAGCAGAAATGCCTGGTATGTATGGTGATGATTTGGATTTAGTTGGTGTGATAAATGGAGTTGTAGAAAAAGATAAATTAATTACAGGTGAGAAGATTAAACCTGGTCATATTGCAATTTCTTTAGGCTCAAGTGGGCTTCATACGAACGGTTATAGTTTGGCTAGAAAAGTTTTATTTGAAAAATGCAATTATGATGTGAATGACAAACCAGAATCTCTTCAAGGAGACTCTATTGGAGAAGCTCTTTTAAAGCCTCATATTTGTTATTGGCAAGCAATTAAAACTGCACTTAGCAGTGATATTTCATTAGATGGAATAGCTCACATAACTGGTGGTGGACTATATGATAATGTCCCACGAGTTCTTCCTGAGGGTGTGAGTGTAGAATTTGATTGTAGTTCAGTTAAAGTTCCGCCTATTTTCCCACTTATCGTTGAAGGTGGAAATATTGATAAAGAAGAAGCATATCGAGTATTTAATATGGGATTAGGAATGGTATGGTTTGTTTCAGAGAATGACAAAAATAAAGCATTAGATATAATAAAAGAAGCAGGTTTTGATGCTCAAATATGCGGGAAAGTTATTGCTGGAGATAAAGAAGTTTTTGTTGCTTAAATGAAAAATAAATCTAAGAAATTTAAAATAGGGTGTGGAATTAGTTTAATAGTTGTAGTAATTATAATTATAGCTATTATTCTTATTTTAAAATCAATAATTCCATACTCTCCATTTCAGAAAGATGCAGACATTATTCGTCTGCAACATTTGAGATATTATGGAGAATTACTAGATAAATATTATAAAAAGACAGGAAAATATCCTTTTCAAGGTTTAAAGGATATTCCTATTTATATTCATATTGCTACAAAAAATCAAGAGAAACAAATTACTGGTAAAATTCCATACGCTCATGAAATTTATTCATTTAAAAAATTTATTGAAGAAATAGAAAAAACTTTGAGTATAAAATTAGAAAGGAATTATGATCCACAAAAGCACGGTGTTTATAAACCCAATTATTATATATATGGTGTATAAAGATACATATTTTTTGGCTATTCAGGTAAGTCAACCATTTTCTTTTTCAAAAAAGGTAGCAAAACATTATTATAAGGTCGAAATATCAAATAATCCAAATAATAAGAATAAAGCTAAAGGACTAAAAGAATTATTAGAAAGTAAAAAATTTATAGAGCAAGAAAATAAAACAATCTCAAAACCTAACTTCTTTAAGAGTAGATAAAAATGGATATAAATTATAATGAAAGATAATAGACATGAAAATTATGAAATATTAAATTTGATAGGATATGGATTATCAAAATTTAGTAATGAATTTATTAAAGAATTTGGATTCAATACAAAAACAAAATTTTATGAATTTTGTGTTAATAATAATATTGCAAAAACCACTGGAACAGTAAAAAATAGAATGGATTTATTCGACCATTTTTTCCCTGAAAATGGAAGAAAAGGTTGGTGGCAAAAAGGAGATGCATATATACACAGAAAAATTCTTATTGATAGTTTATTCGGAAATGAAAAAGTTAAAGAATATACGAATATTGTAAAGTTGTATATGAATAGAAATTATAATATAACTAATATTAATGATGATATAAAACCTATAATGAACACAAAATTTAAAAAGTTGCAAGAAACTGGTTTAGAAGCTGAATTATATTTTATTCATAACTATAAAAATATTCCATTCTTTCAAAATGGGATATTGGAAGATGCACGATTGTATGGAGATGGCTACGATTTTCAAGTAACAGTCAAGTCTCAATCATATTTAGCTGAAGTAAAAGGTATAAGAGAAAAAAAAGGCTATTTTAGATTAACTGAGAAAGAATATGAAAAAGCATTGTTTTATAAGGACTCATATATTATATCTGTCATTCTTAATTTGAATGATTCGCCTAAAATACTTACAATTGAGAATCCTATTAAAAATCTAAAATTTAAGGAAATAAATATAAAATCAAAAGTGATAAAAGAATATCATTTGGAAAAAGCAATAAGTTAAATATTTATAAAAAGGATAAAATATAATGGATATAAAAGAAGATTTAAAGCGTGATGATTTAATTGAATTATTGGGAACTAATGATAAAAATGATATTTCTGCGATTTATGCAAAAGCTTATCAACGCAAACTTTGCGAAGTAGGCAAAAAAGTTTACTTTCGTGGAATTATTGAATTAAGTAATATTTGTGATAAAGATTGTTACTATTGTGGTATTCGTAAAAGCAATGATAATGTCGAACGATTTAAAATTACCAAAGAGGAAATTGTTCAATCTGCTATTTGGGCTTATGAAAATAATTATGGTTCTATTGTTTTACAATCTGGTGAATTGCAAAATGCACACTTCGCAAATTTTATTGAAGAAATTTTACTGGAAATTAAAGAAAAAACAAATGCTAAACTCGGCGTTACTTTATCACTTGGAGAACAATCAGATGAGGTTTATAAACGATGGTTTAATGCCGGGGCTCATCGTTATCTTTTACGCATTGAAACAACAAATGCTGAGCTTTATGCAAAACTTCATCCAGTAGATCATAAATTTGAAGATAGGAAAGAGTGTTTACAACGATTAAAAAGACTAGGTTATCAAGTAGGAACTGGTGTTATGATTGGTTTGCCATATCAAACTATTGCACATCTCGCAGATGATATTATATTTTTCAAAGAAAATGATATTGATATGATTGGAATGGGTCCATATATTCCTCATAATGAAACTCCACTTGCTGCTAAAATGCCATTTTTCGATAATAAAACTGGCGAAAAGCAACTCGAAATGGGTTTAAAAATGATAGCTATCACACGCCTTTATTTGAAAGATGTAAATATTGCAGCAACAACAGCATTGCAAGCATTACATCCAAAAGGGCGTGAACAAGGCTTGCAAGCTGGAGCAAATATTATTATGCCAAATGTTACTGATACAAAATATCGTGCATCATACCAATTGTATGATAATAAACCATGCTTAGATGAAAATTCTACAATGTGCAGAAGTTGTTTATCGAAAAGAGTGGATAGTATTGGCGAAGAAATAGGATTTGATGAATGGGGTGATTCTCCACATTTCTTTAAAAGAACTCAAAAATAGTTTGTAAAATCTTGATTTTTTTATAAAATATAGTATTGTTATAAAAAATAAATAAAAAAGGAGGACACACAATGCCAGAAATAAATGGCTGAGTTGCTTCCTGCAAGAGTAAGAGATCTTGTTAAAGAGTGGGCAGAATTACATATAGATGAACTTTTAGAAATATGGGAATCTAAAGAATTTCATACAATAAAACCGCTAATATAAAGGAAATTATTATGGATTGTATTTATTTATTAGAAGCACATTATATTGAAAAATTCAAAGTTTTTTTGAAATTCAATACAGGTTTGTCTGGAGAAGTTGATTTAAAAGATATTATTTATAAATATAAAATAGCTTCATCATTGCGAGATTGTAAAAAGTTTTCTGACTTTTATCTTGATTCTTGGTCTACTCTTGCTTGGAAATGTGGTTTTGATATTGCTCCTGAAACATTATATGAAAAATGCGAAATAAGTGCTCAATAATATAAAATTAATAAAAAAGGAATTATGAAAAATGAAAAATAATGAAATGCCAAAGGCTTATTTACCTGCCTCGGCTGAAGAAAAATGGTATCTTGAATGGGAAAAAAATGGATTGTTTCATGGCGATCCAAAATCAGATAAACAACCGTATTCGATTGCTATCCCACCTCCAAATGTAACTGGAGTTTTGCATTTAGGGCATGTTTTAAATAATACTTTACAAGATATTCTTTGCCGTTGGAAAAGAATGACTGGCTATGAAGTTTCGTGGTTTCCTGGAACTGACCATGCTGGAATTGCGACTGAAAGCAAAGTTGAAAAAGTTCTAAGAGAAACTGAAAATACTGGTCGTGATGAACTTGGGCGTGAAAAATTTATCGAACGAGTTTGGGAATGGAAAGAAGAATGTGGCGGAACTATTATTAAACAACTTCGTCGTTTAGGAGCTTCATGTGATTGGGAAAAAGAAAGATTTACTATGGACGAAGGTTTAAGTGATGCGGTTCGTAAAGTTTTTGTATCTTTATACGACAAAGGGTATGTTTATCGTGGTCAAAGAATGATAAATTGGTGTCCAGTTTCTAAAACTGCATTATCTGATGAAGAGGTTATTTATAAAGATGTGAATGGTAAATTTTATCACTATAAATATCCATTATCAGATAGCACAGGTTTTTTAGAAATAGCAACAACTCGTCCCGAAACAATGTTTGGCGATACAGCAGTGGCAGTGCATCCAGATGATGAACGATATAAGGATTTAGTTGGAAAAACAATTAATTTGCCATTAACAAATAGACAAATTCCTATCATAGCAGATATTCATGCAGACCCAGAAAAAGGAACTGGTTGCGTTAAGATAACTCCAGCTCATGACCCTAATGACTTTGTTGTAGGGGAACGAAATAATCTTGAATTTATATCTGTTATGAATGAAGATGGTTCTATGAACGATAAAGCTGGTGAGGACTTTGCTAACTTAGACCGTTTTGAATGTAGAAAGAAAGTAATTCAAGCTCTTGAAGAAGCAGATTTAATGGTTAAAATTGAGGATATTTCGCATAGTGTTGGATTTTCTGAACGAGGCGATGTTCCAATAGAATCAATGATAAGCGCACAATGGTTTGTGAATATGCAAGAACTTGCGAAACCTGCAATTGCTGCGGTTAAAGACAAAGATATTAAATTTTATCCTGAACGCTGGGAAAAAACATATTATCATTGGATGAATAATATAAAAGATTGGTGCATAAGTCGCCAAATTTGGTGGGGACATCGAATTCCAGCTTGGTATCATAACGAAACAAATGAAATTTTTGTTGGAATGGAAGCTCCAAAAGACATTGAGAATTGGCATCAAGAAGAAGATGTTTTAGACACTTGGTTTAGTTCGTGGTTATGGCCATTTTCTGTTATGGGTTGGTGTGAGGAAACGCCAGATTTAGAGTATTTTTATCCAACAAGTGACTTGGTTACAGGACCAGATATAATCTTTTTCTGGGTTGCTAGAATGATAATGGCAGGTTATGAATTTAAAGATGAACTACCTTTTAAAAATGTATATTTTACAAGTATTATTCGTGATGCACAAGGTAGGAAGTTAAGTAAATCACTTGGAAACTCTCCAGACCCTATTGATGTTATTGATCAATATGGAGCAGATGCACTTAGATTTTCAATAATATACATTGCTCCAATTGGGATTGATATTCGATACAGTAATGAAAAATGCGAAATAGGCAGAAATTTTGCAAATAAATTATGGAACGCATCTCGTTTCCGTAAAATGCAAGGTGAAGTATCAAATAACTTTACAGATGTTAAAAAACTTGATTTAGCAAAATTAACAGCTGATGACAAGTGGATATTAGGGCGAGTTGCACAAGTCGCAGAATCGGTTAATAAATCATTGGTAGAGTTCAAATTTAATGAAGCAACAAGAACACTCTATGATTTTATATGGAGTGAATTTTGTGATTGGTATATAGAAGCGTGTAAGCAATCATTATTTAATGATGAGACAAAACAAGCAACTTTAGAAGTTTTTGATTATGTTTTATTTGCATCATTAAAAATGTTACATCCATTTATGCCTTTTGTAACAGAAGAAATAGCACATCAATTGGATTATTTATCGGAAGAGAAAAGTATTATGCAATCAGAATATCCAACTGCGGAGAATGCAAACTTTGCACAACTCGCAGAATTGGGAATTGATGATAAATTGCTTAATTTAGTTGAAGCGAAGTTTGATATTATTAAAGCTGGTAGAAATTTGAGAGCAAATGCAAACATTCCTCCAAGCAAGGTTATAAAATATTTTTGTAAGCCAATAAATGATGAAATGAAAGATTTTTTCACAAACAATATTCCATCGATTAATAAATTAATGCGTTCAGATATTGCGATTGATGCAAATTATGAATCTGATGGTTCAGCTCCGTCAATTGTGACAGATGCAGGAACTTTATTTATGCCATTAGAAGGTTTAATTGATGTTGATGCTGAGCGTAAAAAACTCGAAAAACAAAAGAAAGAATTAGAAGGTTGGATAAAAGCTTCTAAGGGAAAATTAGCAAATCCTAAATTTGTATCAAATGCCCCTGCTAAACTCGTAGAAGAGTCTCGTGAAAAGTTAAAAGAGATGGAAGATAAGTTAGAGCGAGTCGTAGATAATATGGAAAAATTATAAAATTATGGGAAATATGCTAAATACTCCAGAAAATCGGAAAATTTTAAAAATTCCTAAAAAATATCAAAACTATACTCGTGATTTTAAACTTGAGGATAAACTTAATAAAATAAAAAAGCCCAGTTTATTAGGTTGTATTTGGGGAATAATATTTTTAGGGATATGCATTGTATCAACGCGTTATTTAGCTATTTTTATTTGGAATAATTTTGAAGGCATTAACGACAAACCGTCCTCATATATTCTTGCATTTTTTATAGTCTTTTTTACTTTAATGTTTTTGGCTACAATTAAAAGTAAAATAAAGTTTAAGGTAACTTGTCCTCATTGTAAAAATAAAATGAGTTTACAAAAGCATTATTTATATAAAGATGAATTAGTTGAATTTGATAATGAAAATATTTTATCTAGTTCTATATTAGATATAACAGAAGAGTTTGATGATATTGGATATTCTAATATTGCCAATAAATTAATAATTGCAAAAAGTGGTTATGTTTATTCATTTACTATAGACATAATGCGTGTAGAGTCCGAAAAAGATGACATAATAGAAGATCAGTTTAGAATAAGTAAAATATATGACAAATGGTCTGTTTGCGATGCGTGCAAATTTATAGTTTGTAGGGATATAAGAGTTCTTGATTCAGATGATTGTTTTGTATGTGGCGACCTTGGAATGCTCAATCAAGTTGTTGTTTATTTACAAGAAAATGAATTTACTGGCGATTATGATGAATTAGCC
>JAOZMT010000166.1 GCA_029934175.1 Victivallales bacterium
CGAAAAACTTCGTCTACTTTGTGGTAAAATGGGTTTTACTGAATATATACAAAAATCATTAACAATGCAAGCAAAGATTAAGGTTTATAAAAAACAATAAGATCTGTGTTAATCCGTATTATCCGTTCAATCAGCGTTCTATTAAAATAAAAAAACTGCGTTAATCTGCGTTTATCTGCGTAATCTGCGGATAACTCTTTTTTTAGTATATAAAAAAAGCCACGATGCAAAATTGTATCGTGGCTTATAAAATTAAATCTTATTGTAAATAAGAAAAACTTATTTATCTTGCATAATATTCAATAACTCTCATTGATTCAACATTAACAGGAACTTCTTCCAATAATGGAGTTCTCAATAAAACAACTTTGCATTTTTCTAGTTCAACTTCTAAATATGCAGGAACTGTTGTATTTGATTTTTTTGCATTCTCCGAAACAATTGGAGATTTTTCTATATTAATTGAAATTTCATCGCCTTCTTTTACAGAATAAGATGATCTGTCAACAATTTTACCATTAATTAAAATATGTCTATGATTTACAATTTGCTTTGCAGAAAAAATAGAACTAGCTAACCCACTACGATAAACAACAGCGTCTAAACGAGTTTCTAGAATTTGAACTAAACATTCATTTGTAAGTCCAGTCATTTTTTTAGCTCTTTGTAAAGCAAGTCTTAATTGCTTTTCAGATACAGCATAATGCCCTTTCAATTTTTGTTTTTCTAGTAATAAAGTTCCAAAAGTAGACAATTTTTGTCTTCTATTTTTTCCATGTTGCCCTGCTGGGTATGGACGCTTTACGCTTGGACACTTTGGATTATTCCAAAGACAACTACCGATTCTACGGCATAATTTATGTTTTGCTTGACCTTGCATGTTATCCCTCTCCTTTTTGTTAGAGTTTTATTATTTGTAAATATCGGTGTCAAGCCTAAAATTAGGGGGCCAATATCTACGCTAAATTATATCTAAACTTATTCAATTTAGATATAGTATAATTTACACCATAAATGTAAAATTTCAAGAATTATAAAAGAAATATTTACTATTTTGTTTTAGTTTCTTCTTTTACATCTGTAACAGCTTTTTCTGTTACTTTAGTTTCAACAACTTTTGCATCAGCTTTAACAGCTTTAACAGCTTTAACAGCTTCAACTTTATCTTTCACTTCTTCTTCTTCTTCTACTACTTCTTTTTTCACTTCTGGTTGTTCAATAGTTTCTAAAATACTTTGATCCTTTTCAGAATGACCTATCAAGATAGCCAATAAAAGAGTAACAACGAAAAATGTAGAAGTCAACCATACAGTAGCTTTTGACAAATGATTTACTGCTTGACCACCAAAAACACTTTCAGCAGCACCACCAAAAGAAGTTCCAAGTCCTGCTCCTTTTGATTGTTGTATTAAAATCAACCCAATTAAAATGGCAGCAACTACAACATCTAGCGTAGCTAAAAAAACAATAAGAATATTCATTTTTATCTCCTTAATAACTATAACTTCCCAAAAATCAGAAAGTTATAGTTTATAAATTAATTATCCAACAGCATTAATGATAAGTTCTGAAAAATCTTTAGCACTTAAACTAGCACCACCGATTAATCCACCATCAATATTTTCTTGTCCAACAAGTTCTTTAGAGTTTGCACCCTTCATACTTCCTCCATATTGAATACGAACAGCATCTGCAACTTCTTGACCTAAAATATCAGCAACAACACTTCTGCAAGCCTTGTGAGTATCTTCAGCCATTTCAGGAGTAGCAGTTTTACCAGTTCCAATAGCCCATACAGGCTCATAAGCAATAACAATATTTTCCATATCAGAAGCAGATATACCTTCTAAACCACCAGTAAGTTGCGTTTTAACAACATCATTAGTAGTTCCATTTTCTCTTTCTTCTAAAGATTCACCAATGCAAAGCATAACTTTAAAACCTGCGGCTAGTGCAGTTTTAGTTCTTTGATTAACAGTTTTATCCGTTTCTCCAAAATACTGTCTTCTTTCACTATGACCAATAATAACCCATTCAACACCAACTTCTTTAAGCATATCAGCTGAAATTTCTCCAGTGAATGCTCCAGACTCAGCCCAACTTATATTTTGAGCACCAACTTGAATATTACTACCTTTTGCAGCTTCAACAACAGCTGATAAAGTTGTAAATGTTGGACAAACAACAATCTCTGCGTTATCAACATTTGCAACAAGAGGTTTTAGTTCATTAACTAAAGCTACACCTTCTGCAACAGTTTTATTCATTTTCCAGTTTCCTGCAATAATTACTTTTCTTGACATAATTTTCTCCTTTTTTTATTTTTATTTATTATTATAAATTTTTACTAGCTTCACTTAAAACCCAATTTAAAACATTTAAAAGTTCTTGTAACTGCATTTGTGCAGTATATACATTGTTATCCATTTTTATAACATTCCCTTCTAAAATTGCAAATCTCCAATCAAATCCAGTTGTAACCAACCCATAAATAGGAATTTCAGAATTCCCATTCTCTAATTGAGCAGCATACATTTCTGAAAAAACTTGTCCCCAACCTTCAAAAAAATTATCCAGTTTAGCGATTCCTACACACATGACAGGAGTTTTATATGTTAAATCATCATTACCTTTAGACCCTAATAAAAAATCAGGTGTTCCAATAAGTTTTTTTCTTTATCAACATTAAATTCCACATGAGACCAAACAGTAATATTATACTCTTCGGCAACTTCAACAAGAATAGGAGATATAATAGATTCGCATATAGCAGCCTCTGTATATGTTCTAGCACTGTCTTCAAAACTTTTTTTTAGTCTATTTTCAAAATATGAATTTATCTCAAAATGTTTTTCATTTAAAAAATTTTCATGCTTTAAAACTAAGCCAAATTCATCAACAACTTGACTATAAGTTTTAAAATCTGTGTAAGCCATTTTTATCCTAAAATTTATTATTTATCGTTTAAAGCCATAACTCCTGGCAAATCTTTTCCTTCTAAATATTCTAAAGAAGCTCCACCACCAGTAGAGATATGAGACATTTTATCAGCTAAACCACTTGCATTAACTGCAGCAACAGAATCGCCACCACCAATAATACTTGTTGCATCTGAATCAGCAACCGCTTTACAAACAGTCATTGTAGCATTTGCAAAATTTGACATTTCAAAACATCCCATAGGACCATTCCAAAGAACAGTTTTTGCATTTGCGATTTGTGCAGCATATAACTCAGCAGTCTTAGGCCCTACATCTAAAGCCATGTAACCTTTAGGAATATCATTCCCAACTGTTTCAATTTTAGCATCATTTGAAAAATCATCAGCTGCAACATTATCAACTGGTAGCATTAAATTAACACCTTTTTCTTTAGCAACTTCTAAAATACTTTTTGCTGTATCAATTAAATCGTCTTCAACTAAAGAATTTCCAATTTCATGACCTTGAGCTTTTAAGAAAGTATAAGCCATTCCACCACCAATAAGGATTGAATCAACTTTATCCATTAATGATGTTAAAACTTGAAGCTTTCCAGAAACTTTTGCTCCACCAATAATAGCAACGAAAGGCTTAACTGGGTTTGCAACTGTATTTCCTAAATATTTAATTTCTTTTTCTAATAATAAACCAGAAACAGCGGTATCAACATATTTTGCGATTAGTGCAGTTGAAGCATGAGCTCTATGAGCGGTTCCAAATGCATCATTCACATAAACATTACCAAGTTTTGATAATTCTTCTGCAAATTTTAATTGCAATGCTTTGTCTTCATCTGTTTTTGCTTTCATATCTTCTTCTTTATGAAAACGAGTGTTTTCACAAACTAAAATATCGCCAGCAGATAAACTATTTGCTTGCTTAACAACATCCGCTCCAATACAATCAGATGCAAAAGCTATATCTTTGTTTAATAATTTAGCCAAATAATCAGCAGTTACTTTTAAACTAAATTCAGCTTTAACTTCCCCTTTTGGACGACCTAAATGACTTAATAAAACTAAAGAAGCCCCTGCTTCTATTATTGTATTAATTGTTGGCAATGCAGCTTTAATTCTTGTATCATCAGTGATAATACCATCTTTCAATGGAACATTAAAATCAACACGCATTACAACTTTTTTACCTTTTAAATCAATATCTACAATTGTTTTTTTATTTACATTCATTTTTAATTTTCTCCTATAATATAATTACACAAAAACCCGAGGAAGATAAAATCCTCCTCGGGTATTAATTAAAATAGCGAACTATTTAAGAATTCCGTTACGCGTTGTCAACAGAGTTCATGTGTTCGATTAAATTAACAACTTTGTTTGAGTATCCCCACTCATTGTCATACCAAGATATAACTTTAACAAAATTATCATTTAAAGCAATACCTGCTTCAGCATCAAAAACACTAGTTTGAGTTTCACCGATGAAATCAGAAGAAACAACCTTGTCTTCAGTATAACCTAAAACACCTTTCATAGTAGTTTCAGAAGTAGATTTCATAACAGCTTTAATTTCGTCATAAGTAGCTGATTTTTCTAAACGACAAGTTAAATCAACAACAGAAACATCTGCAGTAGGAACGCGGAAAGCCATACCAGTTAATTTACCATTAAGTTTAGGAATAACTTTTCCAACAGCTTTTGCAGCACCAGTTGAAGAAGGTATGATATTAAATGCAGCACCACGACCACCACGCCAGTCTTTCATTGAAGGACCGTCAACAGTTTTTTGTGTAGCTGTTGTAGCATGAACAGTAGTCATTAGACCTTCAACAATTCCGAAATTATCATCAAGAACTTTTGCGATAGGTGCAAGACAGTTAGTTGTGCAAGAAGCATTAGAAACAACATTCATATCAGCTTTATATTCGTCATTATTAACACCCATAACGAACATTGGAGCATCTCCAGAAGGAGCAGAAATAACAACTTTTTTAGCTCCACCTTTGAAATGAGCAGAAGCTTTTTCAGTAGTAGTGAACACACCAGTTGACTCAACAACATACTCAGCGCCACAATCAGACCATTTGATATTTGATGGATCCATTTCAGCAAATACTGAAATAGCTTTTCCATTAACAACAAGTTTTCCGTCTGCTAATTCAATAGAACCATTAAATCGTCCATGAACTGTATCATATTTCAACATATAAACCATATAATCTAAATCGATAAATGGGTCATTAATACCAGTTACTTCAACATTCTCATTTGCTACTGCCGCACGAAATACTAAACGCCCGATACGCCCGAATCCATTAATTCCAACTTTTATAGCCATAATTTTCTCCTTTTTTTTGATTAATTATCTACATTATAAAAAAGTGTAGATTTATATTAAAACTATATGCTCTTAATTTACATCATTTTTCTAAAAAGTCAATAAATTTAATAAATCTTTTATGAAAAATTTGCGATATATGCAATTTTAGGCGTTGTTCTTTACATTCGTCCAACAATTATTTTGACAGGATAACAAGATTTTCAAAATTCACAGAATTATTTTGAAAAATTAATATTGAATTTATTCTTGTTAAGCAGAATAATTAGCGTTGTTCTTAATGCCACCCACTATTTATAAAGATTTTTTAACCACTAATAGACACTAATTGAACACTAATAAAAACAATCTAAATTCATTGACTTTGCGGAATAACTTTCATAAAGTATTTTTAATTAACATTTCGGGTTTTGTTCAATAATCAATAGAATTTT
>JAOZMT010000167.1 GCA_029934175.1 Victivallales bacterium
TTAATTCCTTAACCGCTTCTTTTTGTGAACTCATCATTGACTCCTATGTTATTTATATATTAGAACGCCGTCTGCCTCGATGGCACAAAAACTTAGATACGGTGTTATAAACATTGTTTTATGTTTTTAAACTGGACAATACAATGTGCATTATCAGTATCTTGACATTATGCCGGCGAGCCGCGCGGCGCTCCCAATTTAATTCTTTTATTACAAAAAACGATTGATAATTACATTTTCATATAATCATCAACCGTTTATTGAAATGCCTTTTAAGAATTATTTAAAACTACTCATCATCAGCAAATTCTGCCTCATCATCCTCAAACTCTTCATCGTCTTCGAATTCTTCATCATCCTCAAACTCTTCGTCGTCTTCAAATTCTTCTTCGTCATCAAATGCATCTGCTGAATCATCTAATTCATCAATTAATTCATCATTTTCAGCCATATCTTGTTCAAGATGATCGGCTTCTCCTTCCAAATCAGCAGCTTCATTTCTCATATCTTCTCTTTGGTCGATATCTTCCATAATTTCATTATCCATAGCAGTATCACGACCTTGGCCACAACCATATTGGTCATAGTTATCCATATACATCGAATTCGAGTAATATGAACCGTGTCTTCTATAATAATCATCTTGCGTATGATAATAATTACCCTTAAACCAAAAAGCACCAGCTAAGAACATATCATCATCACGCCCTACGCTATATCTATGAGAACCAAATGGAGCTTCTACAAACTCTTCATCATCAGAACCTCTTCCAAAAATAGCATAAAGAATAACAGCAATTATGATAAGCACTATTAAAATAACAACCCATGTTGGGACAGGCATACCAGATCTTCTAACAACAGGTCGTTTGTTATTTTTTCTTGCTTGACGGTCAGCAACTCTTTGTTTACTTTTTATCGCTTCTGTTTTAGCATTAGCTTTTTTAGTTAAAGTTTTAGCATCAATTTTTTTTCTAACAGCTTCGTTTTTTGCAACCTTAGAACTATTAGTTAAGCTTCTTTTAAAAGCAGCTTTCAATGTTTTGAAATCATCTTCAAAATCAGCTTTTAATTTTGATTTTTGAGAACCTTTTAGTTTTTTATTTGGAGGAAAAAGAAAAGTCCATTTTTGTTTTTTTGAAAGATCTTTATTAATCTGCAAACATTCGTTCCATGCACGAATCGCAGCTTCTTTGTCTCCTACATTATAATACGCTTTCCCAAGCAAATAGTTTTCTTCAGCCGATTTCATATTAGCATCAGCTAATAAGTCAATAGTTTTTTGATTATCGCCAGAATCTAAAGCAGTTCTAGCAGGAGACACTGTTCCTGCTAAAATATTAATAGAAAATGCACAAATCGCAAATAAAATTAAAATTTGTTTCATTATTTTTTATTCCCCTTCATTAAAGCAGCTAATTCATCTTCTACTTCAGCAGAACCAACTTCATATTTATCAGCTAAATCAGCATTAGAATCGCCAGTTAACTCTTCCCATGCTTCAGCTTCTGATTCATCTTGGTCAACAGATTTACTTAAATCATCAAGAGCCGATAACGGACTATCTCCAGAATTAAATTCAGAAGTAGCTTTAGCTAATTCTTTACGAACTTTAGCGCCTTCACTTCTAGCAGCAAGACGAGCATAATCACCTTTTGCTTTTGCAACTTTTTTACGAGCTTTTTCTAATTGAGCTCTTAAGTTTTTAGTAATTTGTTCATTCTTTTCAGCTTCAGCAGTAAATGTTTTAACTTTGCCTTCAGCGTTTGATTTGTTTTCTAACGCAGAACGAGCATCTTCTTCATTCCCAGATGTAGCTGCTTTTTTAGCAATACTTAACCATTTTGTAACTTCTTCTTCTGCAGCAATCTTTTGCTTTTCTATCTTTTTTGTCTCTGCAATTAATTTTGCAATTTGAGTCGTGAAATGTGATATTTTCTTTTCACTATCTTCAATAGCAAACTTACCATCACGAACAGGGTCTGCTAACTTTTGAGCAGCATCATCTTTTTTTGCACGAAACCAATTTCCAACAGCTTTTAATAAACTAGCCATAATAAAATCTCCTTATTTATAAATTTTTAACTTAATACAGTTGATAGTTCATCTTTACAAGCCATTAAGGCTTCTAATAAAGAATCCATAGCACTTGCCAATTCAGACTCATTCAAATTTCCTAAAGGAATTGAATCTATTAGGACAACAGGACAATCAGCATCTTCTTCAGAATACTCTTCTGGATTGTCATTAGCCGTAATCATTGCAATAGCATAAGGTAAAACCCTTGTGTTTGCATCTAATGCGACTAATGCAAATTTTTCTGCATCTTCAATGTCACTTGCTTTCGCAATTTGACAAGTAATGTTTAATTGTTTTCTTGAATCAATTGTTAAAACTGATACTAACTTAGCTACTTTACAAGCAACTCCATCTTTTGTCTCTTGAACTTCATAACCTAAGTTCTCAAGTGCTTCTGCAATTTGATTTAATGTCTCTAACATTTTAATCTCCTTTTTTATAATTAATAAACTAATAACCTATAACTTCTAAGTCATTTTCAGATATTGGACATCCGAACCAATATTGAATATAACCACCTTTTTCACCAAGTTTGCCTTTAGAATTGACTTCTTCAACTTCAAAAACAAATAACTCAGGATTACAACAATCTACTTCTGATTGATATTCTGCACAAGTCGCAAATACTTCTCTTGATGATTTATTATATTCCTCTCCAAATAATATACCTTGAGATTTTAAAGAAAAAATAACATCGCCTTCTTCCTCAAAATTCCAGTCTATTTCAGATGAATATTCTAACTCTTCTAATTTAAAATCTTCAACATCTTTTGGTTCTTTAAATAACCAAAAATCTCCTCTATCTATAACATCTTCACGATTTCCTGGGGTAAAAGAGTCTTTGTCTTCAAAATAAACCTTTAAGTCAATCTCATCGTCAACTATTTTTACAACAAGTTTGACAGAATCATCTTTGGGGTTATCTAAATATAAAATAATCCATTCACAACTACCGTTTTGCTCTTTGATTTTTTGAACTTCTGTAACAATATATTCTAATCCATCTACACCTTTGCCAGCTTCCATAGAATCTAAAATAGCCTGTTCATCTTTTAAAACAATAACTGTTTGCTTTTTTATCTTTCTCCAAGAATCTGTTGTAAACATTATTATCCTCTACGACCAAATATCGCACCGACAAAAATAAAGAAAAATAATAAAACAAAAATTCCAATAAAGAAACTAGATAACCACGAACGCTCTCTGTATGGTTCGTCATAATAATTGTCGTTATAATATCCTCTACTTCTTCTATGACTTGGATAATAATAATTATTTCTTCTCATTAAAGTGCTCATCATAGCAACATCCACCATCGCATTATACATCATCCATCTGCCATTGCTGTAATAACCATATCCATAACCTGAACGATAAGCTACATTATAACTTCTTCCATTGCGCGAATAAGTCCTTGGAATATGACTTGGTCGCGTAGAAGGTTTTGTTTTATAATTTGATTTATATTTACTTGCATATTTTTTAGAAAATGCGGCTTGTGCAGATTGTTTATTATTGTAACTTGTTCCATTTTTTTTAGCTTTACTCGCAAGTGCCTTGTCGGCACTACTTGTTTTTCTACTTGAAGTTTTTGAACTTTTGCTAGACCTGCGACTTGAACTATTTCTTGAAGAACGACCATACGAACTGCGAGAGCTTCTTGAAGGTTTACTATAAGAACGACTTGAACTTGAACTGCTGTATGACCGTGAACTAGATCTAGATCTACTGCCGCCGCCTCTTCGTGCTTCTAAGTCTGTAAAAAATGAAAAGCAAAATATAAATCCTAATGCTAAACTTAAAAATGTTTTATTCGTTTTCATTTGTGTTTCCTCCTCCTTCTTGAATATCTTCTTGAATATCTTCTTGAATAATCGGTGCTTCTTCAATTGTTTTCATCGCTATATTACTTATTGCAGATGAAATAATAATTGCAACTAGAATGAAACTTGCAAATGCAATTCCTGCTGCTGCGATATTTTTCTGTTTACCAACTTCATCTGATAACGGCGAACTCGGCATTAAAACTTTATCAGCTATAATTCGTGTTAATAAAAGTAAAACAAAACCAATGATACCAATAACTGCGATTGATGCAAGTTCTGCAACAATATCACTCGTAGCATTTAAAATAGCTGCACGCATTATTAAGCCAATAGCAATTGCAAATCCAGAAAATGCTAAACCGACAGCCGCATTATCTCGTTCCTCTATTTCTTTATGCAAGTCATATTTTGTTATTGCTTGATATATGACACCAGCGATAACAACAAATACTTGTCCAACCGCCCAATAAATAACAATGTCTCTAAAAGCTAAAAGAGTTGTATCACTTTCTCCTGTCATAGCTCCATTCAAAACAAGACCTGATGCAATAAAATTACCTGCAACAACAAATCCAGTTCCAACATTTTTATCTTCAATTAACTCTTTTTTTACACAAAATTTTGACAAAACAACTTTATCCGTAATAAAAGCACTTAAAATAGTTAAAAAGATAACAATTGCACAGTTTGCAACAATTAAAATCACTTCCGAAGAAAGAAAATTGGTAGATATTATTTCAATATTTGCACCAAATAAAGTTCCAGCAAATCCTATACCTAAAGCAATAACAAAGCCTGAAAGAGTTATTCCTACTGCAGGATTATCTTTTTCAACTAATTCATCATTAAACTTGAAAGGTGTTATTAAGTCATACACCTTCCAACCGACAATAAACATTACAAAAAGAATAGCACCGTGTGGAACTGATGAAATTACTTGTTTGAATGTTATCAACATTGTTTCTAGCATTTTTAAATTTCCTGTTTTTTAAATTATTTTAACATTGCATCAACAGCTTTTGTGAAGTTAGCCATCACATCAAATTTAGGAAGATTTTCTGCAATGTTATATTCATCTGCTACAATTTTTGCATTTGCACTAACCTGACGCAATTCATCATCTGTCATACTTTCAGGAAATTTCATAGTTCCATCTGATTGTTCTTCAAGTTTAAGGTCTTCAAAGAATTTATCTGAATTTGGTCCCTTTATAAAATCTTTATGATATAATGCATGAAGAAAACGATTTAAATTAGCTTTAAGTTGTTGCTTTTCATCAACAGATAGACTAGACTTTTCTAAATAAGATTGTATAAAAACTTCAACAGCAAGTGCCTTCATTGTATTTTCTATATCAACATTTTCTAAGAATGTTGAAACACTGCTTTCATCAAGTTTTCCTGCTATAATTCCATCTTTAACTCTATCTATTTGTTGATTAAGTTTAGTTTTAGTGTCCTCAGCTATAGGATAAGAGCTTACGATTTGTTTTACTGGGATAAAAATTGCAGATACTGCTAATGATTTAAAATTGTTATAAACATAGTATCCACCTCCAACACCAATAAGAACAACAATTGCAACTACTATTAAAATTGTCATTAAACAACCTTTCTTCGACTTTTTTTCTTCCGACATAAAATACTCCTTTTTTGTTAATTTTTACATATCAATTATTTGACAGTTATAATATATCACTTTATGTATGTTATTACAAGTTTCTGTTAATTAAATCTTGAATAAATTTTATAGCTTGTTTATTGTCATTCTGAGATTTATTTCTATTTTTCAATCTAAAATTTT
>JAOZMT010000168.1 GCA_029934175.1 Victivallales bacterium
TCAAGTTATTAAATTGTCAAAATTAAGAGGACAACTGTTTTTAAAGAGGATACAATATTAGGTGAAATATAAAATTAGTGTAATGAGAGAATTTGAATTAATTCAAAATTAATAAGAGGCAGAATAATTAAAAATAAAAAATAATTATTCTGCTTGATTTTTCTTAATGAATTATCTTGTTTTTGATAAATCTTACAACTAAAAAACTGCACAATTCGCTAACCTCCATACATTAAATCATAATCTTTCATAGATGCTTCTATAACTTTATAGGCGGCCTCTCTACCATAAATTTCATCAATAGAGACTTTAGAGTGCTCGCCTGGTTTAAGTTTATAGGTCACAAAATAATGCTCTAATCTATCTTTTAAAATAGATGGGATATCTGTAATATCATTACAATCATTCCAAAATGCATCATTATTAAGAACGGCTATTATTTTATCATCAGCCTCTCCATTATCAACCATCCTTAATCCGCCAATAACACGAGATTTTAAAATTATTTCGACATGAGTAATAGGTCGTTCTGTAATTACACAAATATCTAAAGGATCCTTATCTCCTTTGAGTGAATTTTTTGACAAAGCTGCCACATTTGCATCGCAATATGTTCTAGGAATAAATCCATATAAAGTAGGAGATAATGAAGATGTTCTTTGAGGTCTGTCAACACATAGATATCCTGTTTTTTTATCAACCTCATACTTCACAGAGTCAAAAGGTGTTAATTCTATATAAGCATTTACGATTTTAGGAGCTTGACTGCTAATTTCTATCCCATGCCACGGATGTGGTCTCCATCTATAAAATGTATCAGGAAAATTTTTACTCATCAGAGCCACCTCCTAGTATACTAGAAATATCAGCAAGTGAAGTTTCTAAATTTTTCATTACATCTGAATGGGTTGTTTTTTGCACCGCTTTTAAGTTTTCAGACTTAATTTGTTCATAAATTTCATATCTGTGTATAGAAACTGAACGAGGTGCATCAACTCCTATATGCACTTGTCCACCTTGGACTTTTAAAATTTTAACTTCAATTTTATTATCTATCATAATACTTTCATCAAGTTTTCTTGTTAATATAAGCATAATAATTACTCCTTTAATTTAATTGCTTTCAAGTTTTTCTAGGGCTTCCCATATTCTATATCTAACCGCATTTTTCTCATCAATAATAACCTGCTGAGCCTTATTATTTTCAATATTAATAATAATAGGAGCTAAAAAATTGGCTGTTGTCTCTTTAGGGTTTTTCTCTACTGTTACAAGCGTTAAAACCATAACTGAATTAGGATCTTTAATATCTAATAAAGAAACTGTTTTTGCAGGCAAATTCAAATTAAAGTCAGGAGATACAATGAATGGGTCTATACATACAAAACCAAGCCCCTCTATATCCATCGACTTTAGATATACAAAAGGTTTAATTTTGGGATTTAAAACTATTATATAGTCTTTCCCATCTTCAAAGGCTGGAATGCCTTCAGGAAAAGTAAAAATAGTCTCCTCGCTTAATAATTCAGTGATTTTTTTCTGATATGGGGTTCCAGCTTGTCTGTTCTTCCATTCCTCTTTTAATGTGTCAAATTTTCTTTTAACTTTCATTTTAATACTCTCTTCTTAAATTAGATGTTAATATATTTAAACTTTCTCGATACTTCGCAATAGTTCTACGAGCCACTTTTAAACCTTTGTTATCTAAGGCTTCTGCAATTTTTATGTCAGATAATGGTTTTCGCTTATCCTCATTATCTATTACATCTTTCATTGCACTTTTTATTTGCATTTGTGTCACATCATCTTCACCTGATTTCGTTTTTTTATCATTAGGATTTGATTTATCTACTTTATTTTGGATAAAAGAATGTGAAAACATTTCTCTTAACGGATATAATCCGTGCTTACATCTGATATATTTATTATGCACAGTTCTACTAATTGTCGTTTCATGAACATCAAGTTGCTTTGCGACATGCTCCATTGTCATAGGAATGAGATACTCTTTCCCTTTAAGAAAAAAATTGGCTTGTTCTTTAATAATTACATCAACAACCTTATGTATAGTTTGTTGTCTTTGCAAAACCATTGTAATTAATGATGCTGCAGACAAAACTTTATCTTTTATATATTTTTTAGTTTCTTCACTAGAGTCTGCATCTTTTAAAATATCTCTATATTGTTTACTAATATGCAAATTAGGTAAATGTTCATTATTTAATTTAATTGTTAATTTCCCATCCTTTTCAACTGCTGTAACCTCCTCTGATATATATTCATGTGGACTAACTTCTTCATTTACAATCTTAGGGTTCAGTGCTTGTATTTTTTCTAATACAAGCTCCTTAAAATCTTCCATTGACAATTTTAACCTTTGAGCAACTTTAGGATGCCTTTTTTTTGCAATATCATCTAAATATTTATCTACCGCAGTATATAATATTGTTCCCTCTAAGCCTTTGCGTTGTAATTGTAATTTAAGTCTTTCTTGTAAACTTCTAGCAGCAACACCAACAGGCTCAAGTTTTTGAATCATCTTAATTGCTGCATCAATCATCTCTACAGGCTTATCTGCAGCCATAGCTAAATCTGCGGAATGTGCAGTTAAATATGCATCATGATCAAGCCCTGCAATAACACAATCACAACATTCTTGCATTCCCTTACTTAATGTAAAAAATCTTAATTGCTCAGAAAGTTTTTCTTGTAATGTCTTTTGTGCGACAACAGAATCAAGGTAATGAGCCCGTTTATCTTCGTCTTCTTGTGAATAAGAAGATTTCGTTCCTGTATAAATATATCGAGACTCCTCATCTAACTCTAAAATTTTATTAATAAAATCATCACTTTCATTTTGATCGCTTTGCACCATTTCATCTGGTTGACCTTCTGTTTCTAAGACAGGATTAATTTCCAGTTCTGCATCAATCATCGATTGCAACTCTAAAACAGGAGTTTGCAAGATTTCAAGAGCTTGAATTTGGGATGACCCCATAATCTGTTGTTGAGACAGATTTGCAGATAGAGATTGTTTATTTTTTAAATCCATTAATTACCTTATGTTTCATTAAAAATGATATATTCCTTATAAATTAGCATAATATATATAAATTTACAATTTTTATAGGAAAAAAGAATGATTATTTTTAAATTTATTTGTATTTAGAGAAAAATAACATATATTTATTGCATAAATTGTAAATTAATATAAGGAAAATTATGGAAAATAATAATAATAACAGTGAATCTATTAATTTTATCAGAAATATCATTGAAGATGATCTTAATAGTAATAAATATCAAAGAAATATACATACACGATTTCCGCCAGAACCAAATGGATGTTTACATATTGGACATGCTAAGTCGATATGTCTGAATTTTGGTATCGCAGAACAGTATGAAAATGCAACCTGCAATCTTAGATTTGATGATACAAACCCTGTAAAAGAAGATACACAATTTGTAAATGCTATTCAAGAAGATATCAAATGGTTAGGCTTTGATTGGGGTGATAAAATTCACTATACATCTGATTATTATGAGAAACTATATAACTATGCAATTTGTTTAATAAAAAAAGGTAAAGCTTTTGTATGTGATTTAAATCAAGAAGAAATGAGAGAATATCGCGGAACATTAACTACTCCAGGCAAAGATAGTCCATTTAAAACTCGCTCTGTTGAAGAAAATATTGCACTCTTCGCAGATATGAGAAGTGGGAAATTTAATGATGGCGATAAAGTATTGCGTGCAAAAATAGATATGACATCAGATAATATTCATATGCGTGATCCAGTTATTTATAGAATTTTAAAGGCAAATCACCATAGAACAGGCTCGGAGTGGGTGATTTACCCTATGTATGATTTTGCTCATTGTATTTCTGATGCTATAGAAAATATAACACATTCAATATGCACTTTAGAATTTGAAATTCATAGACCGCTATATGATTGGATTTTAAATGAATTAGAACTTGAAAACCAAATACTTCCTCAGCAAATTGAATTTGCTCGACTAAATTTGACAAATACAGTAATGAGTAAAAGAAAACTATTAAAACTTGTTGAAGAAAATCATGTTGATAGCTGGGATGATCCTAGAATGCCAACTATTTCTGGGATGCGACGAAGGGGATATACACCTAATGCAATAAAAAGTTTTTGCGAACAAATTGGTGTTACTAAATATAATAGTTTAACAGATTTTGCTTTATTAGAACATTGTTTACGCAATGATTTAAACACTCAAGCTCAAAGAAAAATAGGTGTTTTAAATCCTCTAAAAGTTGTAATAGATAACTATGATGAGGATAAAACAGAAGAAATGCAAGCAGTAAATAATCCAGCTGTAGAAGATTCTGGCACGCGTCCAATTGTTTTTTCAAAAGTAATATATATTGAAAAAACAGATTTTATGGAAGATGCTCCTAGAAAATTCTTTAGATTATCTCAAGGTAGAGAAGTTAGATTAAAATATGCATACCTCGCAACTTGCACAAATATTATAAAAAATGAAGAAGGTGAAGTTGTTGAAGTGCATTGTGAGATTGACCCAAATTCTAGAGGAGGAAAGGCTCCTGATGGAAGAAAGGTCAAAGGAACTATTCATTGGATATCTGAAAAATCTGCGATTTGTGCAAATATTCATCAGTATGATAGGTTATTCAATAGTCCAGAGCCTGAAAATTGCGAAGAAGGCAAAAGTTTTATCGATGATTTAAATAAAGATTCATTAACTATTTTAAAAAATTGTTTAATTGAACCGAGTATTTTGGAAATGAAAAAAGAAGAAGCTTTTCAATTAGAAAGAACAGGTTATTTCTGCATAGATCGCAAATCAAAAAAGGACAATGTTATTTTAAATAGAACTGTTGCGATGAGAGACTCTTGGGGTAAAAAATAGGTAATGAAAATCAGATTTAAATACTTAGCGTTTTCTATATTCCTTATTTCAGTGATATTTATCAGTTGTAGGACTATTACACCTCCTGTTCAAAGTAATATAAAATTCACTAGAACTATGGAAGTTACTGGATATTGTGACTGTGGAAAATGCTGTAGTTGGGAATATGACTGGTTGTTTCAAGCAGTATATTCTTCAGGGAAAAATAAAGGAAAATCAAAAATAATAGGACAATGTGCAGATGGTTCGATGACTAAAATTGGGACGATTGCAGCTGATACAAGTCTTTATCCATTTGGAACTAAAATGTATATTCCAGGTTATGGTTATGGAGTAGTTCACGATAGAGGTGGAGATATTAAAGGAAACAAAATAGACTTGTTTTTCAATAGTCACAGCGATGCGTTACATTGGGGTAGAAAAAAAATAAAAGTATATATTTTAAGATAATAACTAACATTTCGGGGTTCGATTTTAGAGAAAATAAGCAATAAAACTTGCGAAGCAAAAAGTAACGCAGGCATCTTGCCTGCAAAGTATCGTCAGGCATCTTGCCTGGCGTGTGCGAAGCACAAAAAAATATAGTTTTACAAAAAGTAGATTAAATTCTTTGGTTTGATCTTAACTTCGTCCAATGAATATGATTTTTTTGACAGGATTACAGGATTTTCAGGATAAACAAGATGAATATTTGAAATTTTAATAGTCTCATATTTAACTACAAAAAAACTCAAGATTTCATAAAAAAAGATAGTAAAAATGTAATTTGGAAGGTTT
>JAOZMT010000169.1 GCA_029934175.1 Victivallales bacterium
TGTTTTTGATTTTATAAATTCTTGGCTACTAGAAGTAACCAATTATTTATAAAATTAAAAAGAGCTGTTGCTTGCGCTTTCAGGAAGTTTATTTTTCAGCCGTTTGCAGTATAAGTGTGTCTATGCAAGTGAAGATGGTTGGCTTTTTGATTTAGAATTGTAGAGAAAAGTGGGATGTTATAAAATCCCACTATTGTATTTAAATATTTTGTTCAGCTTTCTTAATTCCAACAAGCTTAACAGTAAACATTTTTTGAGAAGATTGGTTTCGGACTTTAATGTAATCATTCTTTCTTCCTTTCTCCATTGCCAATACTGCTGCTCGAACTGTTAATCCTCCATTGATACTATCAACCCAAATTAATTCGCCTCGTTTTGCACATACTGGATTTAAAAGAAAGCTTCCTCGTATAAGCTCTCCTGCTGTTATAGTTTTTGCTATTTCTCTGCCAATACAATCTTTTACTCCACGAATATAATCTTTCTTTTCATTTCCAACCCAAAGTGGAACAGTTTTAATTTGTTCTGCTCTCAAAATATCACCTTTTTTAACAGTGCTTTCTGCGACAGCAACTTCTATTTTTTTCAATATTACAGGATTTATGACGACTTTTCCAACAGGTCTTTCATATTCATCTTTAAAAATTAAACGAAATGACACATTTCCCAACATATTTTTCCCTTCTAATGCTCGGACTGTCATTGTATCAAAGCTACCAATTCGTGAAACTAACAGCTCATCACTAGAAGTGAAAAGTAAATCTATTTCCCATGATGACCATGGAGAATTTTTATTTAGGTGATTCAATACAAGAGATTTTGCTTTATCTAAATATCTCGTATCTGTCATTTTTTTAACTACAATTTTTTCAGGACCTCTTAATTTTGCATCCATCAAAGATGAATACGCTTGCATCATATATGCAATATCAATTGTTTTTATATACCTGTCTTTATTTGTAGGAGTATCCATCAAAGTATATAATTTTTCAGTAGGAGTCAAAACATTGTTATTTTCAACTATATCTTCCATACGAACCATTATATTTTTTGATACGACTTGTGCTTTTAATTTAAAAACTCTTCCATTACTAGCTTGAGTATTTACTGTTATAAATCCACTAAAAATTCCCAAAGAAAATAAAACTGTTAAAACTCTAGTTTTTATTCCACCAATTAAATTATTCATAATAATTCCTCCTTTTATTATTTTATTATTTTAATCCTGCAACCATTCTAAGCATATCATCTGCGGTTTTGATACTTTTTGAATTTAGTTCGTAAGCTCTTTGTGCCGCAATCATATCAACCATTTCTTTAACTATATCAACATTAGATCCTTCTAGTTTATGTTGAGCAATATTACCAAAATCAGATGTTGAAGGATTACCAGTTTGTGCACTTCCACTTACAGCAGACTCTTCATAAAGATTTCCACCTAAATAACTCAATCCCTCTGGATTTGCGAAGCGTGCAAGTGTAATCCTTCCTTTTTCAGAAGTAGTTCCACCAGAAAATGATGAAACTGTTCCATCTTGTGATATTGAAATAGATGTTGAATTTGTATCAAGTGTAGGAAAACCTAAAACAGGAAAGCCTTCGCCTGTTACAACTTGCCCCGCTTGATCCATATGAAAACTTCCTGCTCTTGTGTAAGCTGTTTTCCCTGATGGCAAAGAAACTTGAAAGAACCCATTCCCTTCTATAGCTACATCAAGATCTGCACTAGATGATTCTAATGAACCTTGAGTAAAAAGTTTTGATGCTGATGCAACTTGAACTCCTGTTCCTAGTTGAATACCAGCAGGAATAGCTCCGTTTGCAGTTCCTGCTCCAGGACTTGAAACTTTTTGATAAAGCATATCTTTAAACCTTATCATTCCCTTTTTGTATCCCTGTGTATTCACATTTGCAATATTATTTGCAATGTTATCCGTTTTCATTTGCTGTGCTTCCATTCCAGAAGCTGCAATCCATAATGTTCTGCTCATAATAATTCTCCTCTTTTATATTATCTTGTTAATTTTTGTTGTTCTAATCTAAAGCGTGTATCAAACATTTTTAATACTTTTTGAGACATCTCAAATTCTCGCATACTTGCAATCATTGATACCATTTCTTTTATAGGTGCTGCATTTGAAGTTTCAATAGTTCTATTTAATATTGAAAACTCTTCAGGGTTAGCATCCTGTGCAAGATTTCTTGCTCCTTGAGCTGGTGGTAATGTAAAATATGAACCACTCACTCTTTTAAATGAATCTGTATTTTCTACATTTATAATACTTAATTTATCTATAGAGTTCATTGTATTTCCTGTTTTATCCTCTATCATTAATGTCCCATCATTTGAAACAGTTAAATCTGATAAAGAATAATTGGGGTTAAATGAAATAACTCCATTATCGCCTAAAACTTTATATCCTTCACTTGTAATTAAATCTCCATTCGCAGCAAGCATAAAGCTACCATTTTTTGTATACATTTTTGAATTATCATCTTTTTGAACTTCAAAAAATCCTTTACCATTAATAGCAAAATCAAGCGGTCTTCCTGTTTGTTTTAATGCACCTTGAGAAAAATCTACCTTTTTTTCTCCTATTGTTCCACCAATACCTATACCTTTAACTTCACTTTTATCATTCATTGATTCATACATTGCATCTGTAAATTCACTAGATTGGATAAATTCTCTTTTATACCCTGGCAAAGATGATGATGCAATATTTGTTGCAATAGACTCTTGGCGTTTCATTTCTAAAGCCATTCCTCCTGATGCACTGTATAATCCTATACTCATTTTTTTGCTCCTTTTTATTTATTTTTTACTTTCTAATGCATACATCGCAAAAAGTATGCCAAAAGTAAAGTTTGAATAAAATAAATGTCTTAAGTTTGCGAGTTATGCAAATAATAAATGATAGTTGAATTTGTATTTTTATATTTAGTTGCCGAGGGAAAAGGGAATTTTTTGAAAATTTAATATTAAAGCTCTTCTTGTTAAGCAGAATAATTGAGAGCAGAATAATTAGGAAGAGTTTTTTTATGAGTCGTAATCTTTGCTTTCATTGTTAAAGATTAGAAGGACAAAAATGAGTGTAATTAGTAAATTTGAATTAATTCAAAATTAATAAGAGGCAGAATTATTAAAAATAAAACAATTGTTATTCTGCTTAATTCTTCTCAATCATTTTTTTGTTTTGACGGCGTTAAGAACACGCCCAAGTAACGCAGGCATCTTGCCTGGCGTGTGCGAAGCACAAAAAAATATAGTTTTACAAAAAGTAGATTAAATTCTTATGCTTGTTCGCTCCACGAACGACGCAGAGACAGGCAAGATGCCTGCTGGACTTTGCAAACAAGATGTCTGCGTTACTTTGTTTGCTTTACTCTAAACTTAGTCCTTATTTTTGTATTCCTAAAGCATTATTAGTAAATATTCTATTAATTAGTGAACAAAATGAACCACGAAATGTTAATTATTTATATTAGAATTTCTTATTTATATCGAAAGTAAGAATATTTCCAAAAAAAATACTTGAAGGATAAAAATCCTTCAAGTATGAATAAAATACTTTTAATTTTAAGTATAAATAAGTTTTAGTAACCAGCAGGACCTTCTTGAGGTTTTAAGTCTTCTGGAACATTTAATACTCCATTTTCATCTGCATATTTTTTAGCTTCTTCAACAATTGCAATAGTTTGTCCAGTTCCAACTCTTGAACCTCCCATTGCTAATACATTTAAAAAACCTTTTAATCCTCTTATACATCCAGCTGCTTTTGTTCTTACTTCTGGTCCTGAATGTTTACGCATTAATTTCATTACATGATCACTTGCTCCAGAATATGTATAAAATTGACCATCTTCTGTTTTTACAAAATTATAACCTGTTGATGTTTTTACAAAATCTGCTTTTACCTTTGTGCATATCTCGCATAATTTGATAATATCTTCATCTTTTATTAAATCTACAGCAAAAATAACTTTTACTATTGCATCGTTTTGATGACATAAAACAGTTATAGCTTTTATCTCTTTTTCTACAAACGCCCAGTTCTTTTCTGCAACTGCAGCTAAGTTTACAACCATGTCAACTTCAACAGCTCCATCTTCAATTACTTGAATAGTTTCAGCTATTTTGATTTCTAAAGTATTATTTCCATGAGGAAAACCAATTACTGCACCAACTAAAACATCACTTCCACCTAATTCTTCAGTTGCTCTTGCTACATGATATGGTTTAACACATACTGATGCCGCATCACAGTCAATTGCAACTTTACAACCTTCTACCATTTGTGCTTCTGTTAAAGTTTGTGCTAATAGTGAATGGTCAATCATTTTCGAAATAGTTTTTACTGTTACATCTTTCATAATATCCTCCGATATTTTTGTGAGAATAATTTTATTCTCGTTTTAAATTATAAATTTCAGGAATTATTTTCCTTTGTCCTAATAATATATCACAGTTTTTTTTAGATTCAAGCTTGTAAATATTTGAAAAACTACTATTGTTATTTGAATAAATACTAAAGGAGGTAATGATGGAGAAGCTATATAATGCTAATTTTATTAAAATTGGACAAGACTGTGTTCAAAAAAGAGTTGATAATAAATATGTAAAAAGTCCTATTGTAGATTTTGGAATTAATGCAGCAGGAATATCAGATTTGAGGGGGATATATGATATTTCACGCTCTAATTTCTTTTGTCATGTTGCATTTTTTACGCTTGAAGGAGAAGGAGAAGTTAGGACATCATCAAGTAAAACTACCTTAAAACCTGGTAGTATTATGATAGTTCCTGCACATACCGCAGCAAGTTATGGTATTAAATCTGATTTTTGGAAAATTATTTGGTTTGATATATCAAACATAGAAACTTGGGATTTTTTACAATTAGGTAAAGTTACAATAAAACAACAGTCTAAAGATTCAGAGTTTCTATTTCATGCGATGCGTGCATTATATCGTGAATTGTATTTAAGTGAAGTTTCTAAAAAATTATTAAATCTATTGTCTGAAGAAATCATACTTTATCTAAAGCGTGAATTAAAAGAAAAAAAAGATATATATAAATATGGGAAAAAAGATGAATTAATATCATTATTTAGAAAAGTAGAAAGTCGTTTACAGTATCCATGGAGTGTATATGAATTATCAAAACTAATAGGTTTTTCATCATCACACTTGCATTTATTGTGCAAAAAACATTTAGATTGTAAACCAATGCAACATGTAACAATATTGCGAATGGAAAAAGCTAAAGATTTATTGCTCACAACACAAGCTCCGATTTCAGATATTAGTTATTCATTGGGATATGAAAATCCCTTAAATTTTTCAACTGCTTTCAAAAAATATAATACCTTATCGCCCAAAAAATTTAGGATGAAACATTTGAAGGAATATTAAGGAATACACAGCAAATGCTATGTAATATCAAATTTTAAACAAGGAATATCCAATAACCAATAGAAGATAAGAATTTCTTCAATATCTAATTTATGAGATATATTACTAATATTTCGTGGTTCGTCTTGTTCACTAATTAATAGAATTTTTGCTAATAATGCTTTAAGAATACAAAAAACAAGGACTAAGTTTAGAGTAAAGCAAACAAAGTAACGCAGACATCTTGTCTGCAAAGTCCAGCAGGCAT
>JAOZMT010000170.1 GCA_029934175.1 Victivallales bacterium
AAAAAAGAATCACCGTTTCAAGCAGAATTAGATGCAATGTTGAAATCGAAATAATGTAGATTTTTTATCTACCCAATATTTTTACTTGCATTCCCACAACCTTTTTTAACTTCTCAAAGCAAACATTAAAAACTAATGTTTTTTTGAAAAAAATTGATTAATTTTTTTATTATGTTATATTGTAATAGACATATTAAATAAATCACTTTTCGAGGAGCTATATGGAAATTTTCAACCTACATAATGATATAATGGATGATTATAAATCTTATATTAAAAGTTTTGTAAACATTCAAGATGAGGATATTCACAATAAAGTTATGGATAATTTTAAATCCGATAAACTTTTCCCAGATCCATTAATACAATTTAATCCATCTTTTAAACAAGAAGGTAGCATTGAAGGGCTTATTGAAAATGGCATACTTGTATCAGAAATCAAGGATGTATTTAGAGGTTACAAATTATATAAACATCAGGTTGATGCTATTAAACTTGGTTCTGAAGGGAACGATTTTATTGTTACTTCTGGAACAGGTTCAGGGAAATCTCTAACATATATTGGAACAATTTTTAATTATTTATTTAAAAACAAAATAAAATTAGGAAGTGGAATACAAGCAATTATTGTTTATCCAATGAATGCTCTGATAAATTCTCAGACAGAAGAGTTAGAAAAATATAAAAAACAATATAAAGATGAAACAGGCAAAGATTTTCCAATAAGATTTGGTCAATATACAGGACAAGAAAGTCAAGATATCCGCGATGAGATGAAAAAAAATATGCCTGATATTGTTCTAACAAACTATATGATGCTTGAACTCCTATTATCTCGTGCTTCTGATAATCAAATAAAAGAATCGCTCTATAAGAATTTACAATTTTTAGTTTTTGATGAACTTCATACTTATCGTGGCAGACAAGGTTCTGATGTAGCTATGCTTATTCGTAGAATTAAAAGTAAATGTAAAAATGATATTTCTTGCATGGGAACATCTGCGACAATGGTTGCTGGAGAAAACTCAATAAATGCTCAAAAGTTAGAAGTTGCTAATGTTGCAAAATTAATTTTTGGTAAAAAATTTGAAACAGAACAAATAATCAATGAAACTTTATCTACCTCATTTAGCGATAATCGCAATATTCCAACAAAAGATGAATTGCAAAATTGTATAAATGCTGGAATAAATTCCAGTGATAATGAATCTGCATTAATTTCAAATAAGGTTGCTCTATGGCTGGAATTAGAAATTGCTTTGGCTGAAAAAGAAGATATTTTAATTCGCAGAAAGCCTATGTCATTCAAAGAAATAGTTGCTAAGTTCGCAAAACATAGTGAATGCAATGAAGATAAATGTTCTGTATATTTAAAGGATTTATTGAAATGGATAAGTAAATTAAATGAAGAGTCAAAAGGAAAAAGTTATTTGCCATTTAAATTTCATCAATTCATTTCACAAACAGGTTCTGTTTATATTTCTCTATGTGAACAAGAGAAAAGAATTATATCTCTTGATTATGTTAAAGAAATTAATAAAAAACCACTGTATCAAGTCGTATTCAGTCGCACAACAGGAGCAACTTTTGTTTGTGTCACATTAGATTTTGAAACTAATAAATTAATATATCGTGAATTTAGAACAGTTAGCACAACAGAAGATGAAAAACCAACTGGCGATGGTTATTTGATTTTAGATGAGAACGCTTGGAATCCAAATGAAGATACTGAAAATTTACCTGACTCATATTTAAAACGCAATAATAAAGGAGAAATTACTGGTATTGTGAATAAATATAAAGAGCGAATTCCTCAGAAAATTTATTATAATGCCAATGGCGAATTCTCAGATTCTCCACACGAACAATTCCCATTTGTTTGTTGGTTTATGCCTGAAAAATTATTATTTGATCCTACAAGTGGAACATTTTATGATACAAAAACAAATGAAGGAACTAAATTAACAAAGCTTGGAAGTGAAGGACGATCAACATCAACAACCATTTCAACTTTTTCTATTTTAAATCAAATGTCTAGTAGTTTTAAACCTCAAGAACAAAAATTATTAAGCTTTACAGATAACCGACAAGATGCGGCTTTGCAATCTGGTCACTTTAATGATTTTATTTCTGTCGTTCGACTTAGAGCGGCTATCTATAAAGCTGTTGCACATACCGCAGATTATTTAGATTATACTACGCTAGGTCAAGCTATTTTTGATGCTCTTGAATTACCTTTCTTGGAATATGCAAGCTCAGATACAGAACCTCGTTTTGAAAATAGACGAAGAGAATATCAAGAAACTTTTAAAACTTATTTAATGTATCGAGCATTATATGATTTACGGAGAAGTTGGAGAGTTATTTTACCTAATCTTGAACAATGTGCGTTATTGGAAATTGATTATAAATATTTGGATGAGGTCGCTTCTGATACAAAAGCGTGGAATGATATTATACTTATCAATCAAATGGAAAGTCAAGAGCGACGATTCTTTATTCTAAATATTTTGGAATATTTTAGATTACATTATTCTATTCATAGTGAAAATTATTTAACATCAATTAAAATCCAAGAAAACAAAAAGAAAATCTTAGAGAATCTTAGAGTTCCTTGGAAATTAGAAAATAATGAAGATATTAAAGAACCAGGATTTATGAGATTTAAAACAATCAAGGCAAGAAATAAATTTACTGAAAGTATAGGAAGACAAAGTCGTCTTGGTAAATATATCGTTGCAGAAGGAAAAAAAATAAATTTAGTTGAAGAATTAAAAGGCGAACGATATAACTCTTTTATTGAAGCTATGATGGATCGTTTAGATGAGTGTGGTTATTTAAAACAAGAAGTCGTAGAAGCAAAAGATGGTTCTGAAACAAAAATGTATATGCTCAGAATTGATAATATCCTTTGGAAATGCGGAGACCGCAAAACTGTTAGAAAAGATAGTGTGGCTGACCGTTCTTATAAAGAGAGAGAATTAAAACCAAATGAATTTTTCCAGAAGATATATCAAATTGATTTTTCTAAAATAAAACAATTCAGAGCTGCTGATCATACAGGGCAATTGACAAATGCAGACCGTAAAGAACGAGAAAAAAACTTTAGAGTTGACTTAGAAAACTTTCAAAATAACGAAGGGCAATTTGATTTAGAAAAAATTAATCGTGAGAGCATTAGTGCTTTATATTGTTCTCCGACAATGGAACTTGGTATTGATATTAGTAATTTGAGTATTGTTCACATGAGAAATGTTCCTCCAAATCCTGCGAATTATGCACAAAGAAGTGGACGAGCTGGAAGAAGTGGTCAAGCCGCTTTGGTTTTTACTTATTGTTCATCATATTCTAGTCATGACAAACATTATTTTAATAACTCTCGTGATATGGTTGCTGGTATTGTAGCACCTCCAAAAATTGATTTGCTTAATGAAGAATTGTTACGAACTCATTTGAATGCTTTAGTTTTATCTGAAATAGGATTACATGAATTGACAAACTCTATAGAATCCCTGATTGATACAGAACGATTTCCTTTCTTAAACTTATCAGAAGAGATAAAAGAAAAAATCAAACTATCTGATAATCAAAAACAAAAAATTAAAAATCTATTCAAACAAATTATTTATGATTTTAAAGATACTTTAAAAGATACTCATTTATGGTTTAATGATAATTGGATTGATATTAACTTAGAAGGTTTTACTGACCATTTAGATGATTCTTTAAAGAGATGGAGAAATCTGTTTGTGAGTGCAAAAAATCTTTTAGAAACTTCAACAGATAAAATAAAATCTGGTTTATATGCAGTTGGGTCTAAAGAAAATAAACTACAGAAATCAAATCAACATCATGCACAAAGGCAACTTGATTTATTAAGAAATGACCAACGCGTTAAAAGTTTATCAGAATTTTATCCATATCGATATTTAGCATCAGAGGGATTTTTACCAGGGTATAACTTTACAAGATTACCACTTCGTGTATATATTCCGAAAGGTGATGGAGGAGAGTATATTTCACGACCTCGTTCGATTGCTTTACGAGAGTTTGGACCAGAAAATCGTATTTATCATTCAGGAAACAAATATAGAATTAAACAATTAATTTCTCAAGATATTGAAAATAAATTAACAAAAGCAAAATTAGTAAAATCATCAGGGTATTTATTAACTGGAGATAGATTCAATGATGAGCGTTGTCCTTTTACAAATCAATCTTTAGATAATAGTGATGATAAAGAGTTTTTCCTTGACTTGCTTGAAATGTCAGAAGCTTCATCAGAAGAACAAGAAAGAATTTCTTGTGAAGAGGAAGAAAGAATTTCTCAAGGTTACGATGTGGAAACATATTTTTCAGTTGATTCAAATTCTATGGATAGTATTGTAAAAGGTGTTATTAAAAATGCAGATGATGAATTTTTAAATATGAGATATATCCCAGCAGCTAGAATGCACTTTATAAATAAAAAATGGCGTAATGGAAGAGAAAACGGATTCCCTATAGGTATGACATCAGGTTTATGGAAAAAGAAAAATAGAACTCCTAAAGATAATGATAAGGAAGAAGAACCTGTCAGAAATGTAATGCTCTTTTCTACAGACACTGCCGATGCTCTTTATCTTGAACCAATAGAACCTTTGGGATTAGATAGAAATGGTGTTATTACGCTTCAATATGCCTTAAAACAAGCAATAGAAAACATCTTCCAAGTAGAGTCTTCTGAAATTGGAGTTATTACTATGGGAGGAAATGAAGGAACTCCTAACATCTTTATTTATGAATCTTCGGAAGGTAGTTTAGGAATTTTATCTCAATTTATGAATGATACAAGCCGTTTTAATAAAGTTATAGAAGAAGCTATAAAAGTTTGTGAGTTTGACAAAGATGATGATATTCCAGCTTCATATAATAATCTGTTAAGTTACTATAATCAAAGAGAACATGATAATATTGATAGGTTCTTAATTCAAGATGCGTTAGAAAAATTAAAGATATGCAGTGTTGAAAAACAAACCAATAATAATTTTAATAATTACGATGAACATTATAAATCAATATTAACTGCAATCGATCCTAATTCTTCTACTGAAAAAGAATTTTTAGATTATTTGTATAAAAACAATTTAAGATTACCTGACTCTGCACAAAAAAGAGTTGATGGAATTTATGTCCAACCTGATTTTTTCTATGAGCCTGATATTCATGTTTTTTGCGATGGAACTCCACATGATAAACCTGAGATTATCGAAGATGATAAAATGAAACGACAACAACTGCGTTCTATCGGGCATAAAGTATTTGTATATTATTATAAAAATAATTTAGCTGAGATTATTGCAGAACGACCTGATATTTTTAAGAAAGTAAAATAGGAGATATTAATGAATAATAACTGCATACATATTGAGGGAAGTATTCTCTCTTCGGATATAATAGATAAAATTGGTGAGTTAAAAGGTCAAAAACCTGCGGACTTCGCAATTCAAAAACGGACTGTTAAAGACGAGATTTCTCGTGCATGGGCTGATGCAATGGATTACTGGAGGATTTATCAACGAAGAGTTGAGAACTTATCTGAAGATTCTTACGGCATAACTGAAACTAGAAATTATTGGATTATTCCTCTACTTCAACTTTTAGG
>JAOZMT010000171.1 GCA_029934175.1 Victivallales bacterium
AATATTTTTAATGGAGTCATATTTGGAATTTAATTTTTTGCTTTGGGAGTTCTGTCTATAATATCCAAGACCTGATCTAGCTTAGTATGAGTTTCAATATGTTTAATATCAGATTCTATTTGTTTTTGTTCTAAATTATCAACTCGCTGCAAAAGATTTGCATTGTTCGCAATAAATTTACGAGTAGCTACAAAAACACGCATTATATTAATATTTACATCTATCGCTTTATCGCTTGTTAAAACACTTGACAAAGTTGCTATTCCTTGTTCTGTAAATGCAAAAGGATTATGCCCCCTAAGTGACTTTTTGATGGTATCGCATTTTGCGATACCATAAGGTTGGTTTCATCATTATTTAATTGAAACATAAAGTCGATCGGAAACCTTTCTACATGCCTTTTTACAGTTTGTTTTAACCTTTTAGTTTCTACCTGATATAAAAACGCTAAATCGAAATCTAATATAACCTGTAAGTTTCTGATATTATGTATTTTAGTTCGCAAATCATCATTTAATATCATTGAATTAGCAGGCTGAATTTCATAAAAAAGAGTGGTCAAATCAATATCTTTTTTCATAATTCTCACAACCATTTCAGCACCTAATTGAGTGAATGCAAAAGGTAGATTTGATGAAAATCGTATCATTTTAAGGTGGTCACAATTTGTGACCACCTCTTGTTTTTCAACCTGATTTAATTGAAAACGGTCATCAGAAAATAATTCTATATTTCTCTTTACATTTTGATTTAAGACCTTTGTTTCAACTTGACATAATTCTGCTAAATCTCTGTCAAGTATAACTTTTTTATCCCTAATTATAATTATTTTATTATCTAACTTCATTCTAATTCCTCACAATAATTTTGAATTTTGAATTAATTTCATTTATTCTCCTGAGATGTTTTAATTATGCTTGTTAAAAGTTTTATTATTTCATATATATCATTTAATTTATCTAATATGATATGATATTTTCTTTCACGATACTCTCCTAAATTCAAAATTTAACATTCAAAATTATAATTATTATTTATAAATTAAATATTTTTGTCGTTTTCTTAAAAAATCGTTAATTTTATGTTGCCAAGATTTTATTATTAAAGAAGGATTTACTCTTTTTTGTAATTTTTGTCTTATAGTTGCTGTTCCTACAGCTTTGTCAAAAGTTTTATATTTTTTGGGAATCCATTTAAAATGTTTTGGATATGTTTTTGAAAAGTGACTTAACATCACTAATTCAGTTGATGCAGGTCTAAATTTTGTAACATCAGTTACATGAATTTGCACACCTTGCAAACTTTTCCCTGAAAAAGCTGCAAAACTAGGCTTATAATAAATAGGTCTAAACTTTACTCCTGGTAACTTCATTCTATTCAAGGCATTTGCAGAAAATTCTGCATTAATCCATGAATTGGCAACAGTTTGGAAAGGTAAAGTATATCCTATTCCAATATTAAAAAGCCCCAATTCACCTAAAGCTCCAGTTGCTGCAAAAGTGATTGCTGATTCAGGCGATGGTATTTGTGGCGAAGTAGGAACCCATGGTAACTTGGTGTCTTTCCACGACATTGTCCGTTTATAATTTGCCATAGGAACAACATATAATTGACAATTTATCGCTTCTTCTCTATTTAAATATCGTGCAAGTTCTCCAGAAGTCATCCCATAAACTCTAGGAATAGGATAAAGTCCGATAAATGATAAATATTGCTTTTCAGAAACTGCACCATCTACAACATTAGCCAATAGACTTGGACGATCTAATACAATAACCATTTTATTGTTTAATGCAGCTGAACTCATACACTCTGCCATGTGCCAAATAAATGTATATGCTCGACTCCCAACATCTTGAATATCATAAATAATAACATCAAAAGATGCTAATGCCTTTTTACTTGGTCGATGATCTTTACCACCATATAGCGTAAAAATAGGCAATCCTGTTTTTTTATCTATCGAATTTGAAAAATTATCTCCAGCTTTAATATTGCCTCGAACTCCATGTTCTGGTGCGAGTAAAGCTGTTAAATTAATATCAGGATGCCTTTTGAAAATATCAACTATATGATTTAAATTTGCATCGACACCTGTTTGATTAGTTACAACGCCAACTCTTTTTCCCTTTACAATATGAGTATATTTTTTCAGAAAAACCTCTAATCCTGAATAAACTCTTGCATAAGTCGCAAAAGATGAAAAAAGAATAACTAAACAAATAAAAAATTTCGACATAAATTAAATATCGAAGTGGATTAAAACAGGATGTTCCTCAACCTCAATAAGAGCAGAAGTTTCTTGTTTTTCTAATGAAATCCATTCATCAATATTAAAATCTTCTATTAAAGGCACGGATAAATCAAAGACTAATTTTTCATCTTCTACTGTAGTCAAAAATTGACCACAAACAACATTTAGTAATTCTCCAACAGCCCCCTGTCCTTCTGAGCGAACTAATTCACTATTAAGTTCTTCTCCTAATATATTTGCTGCAAGTTCATAACATAAATCTTCTGGAAAGGTTATTGAAATAAGACCATTAAATGGACCTGTAAATGTTATAAATGCTTGAATGAAATCAGTGTCATGGAGAGATGCCATATCTAAGTTATCTTGACTTAGTTCATCTGTAAACATAAATGCTGTTTGTTCTAAAACATCACTAAAAACCTCTTCTAAGACTGCAATATCTTCCTTTTTCATAACTCTTCCCCCAAATTATATGTTTTATCTTCTATTACAACTTTTGTAATTACATCTTTTATCATTTCTGGTGTAAATGGCTTACGAATATAACCTCTTATTCCTAAATCTTTTAACTCTTTTATTCTCGTTGTGCTTCCCTCTGTAGAAATAACTATGATTGGTATTTCTCTCATAATATCATCTTCTGATATTATTTTTATCATCTCAACGCCATTCATTACAGGCATATTTATATCAGATAAAATAACATCAAACCAATTTTCTTTAAGCAAGTCAAGAGCCTCTTGACCATTTTTTGCAAACAAAACATTCTCCGTATCGACTCCTGCGAGTTCTATAGTCTTGCCTATAAGAGATCTAACTATTGCTGAATCATCAACAACTAAAATATTATATGACATTTTTTATTCTCCTTTATTTTCTTCTGATATTTCACTAATTCTTGATTGTGCTTGAGCGAGTATCATTTCAACTTTTGATATATTTATTTTATATTTCTCTGCTATTTTATCAGATACTCTATAATTTAATCCTTCACGACCAACTCCTATCCCCTGCATGATGGTTAAAGAATCTGCAATATGTATAATTTCAGCAACAACTTTTTCTTCTGGATATTTAACTCCATCAATTTCTTCTGGGGTATGGTGATATCTAACTGGAATTTCAAGTTGTTGTGGCAATTTCCATTGACGCAATAACAATGCTCCAACTTCAGCATGGTCTATTCCTAAAATTTCTTTTTCAGCTTCAACAAATGATATTTCATTTTTCTTTGCATGTGCAATAATATCATCTGGATTAACATAATCTATAAAAGATCCTAGGACAATTTTACCTACATCTCTAAGTAATCCAGCAGTAAAAGTCCACGCAGGAAGATTAATTGATAATTCTTCTTTTATAACATCTGAATAAATTGCAGTAACAATAGAAGACTTCCATAATTCACCCGGAGGTAAGTCATAACCTTTAATTTCAACATTAAGTGCTTTTGTTACAGATGAACCTATTAACATTTGCATTAAATTTTTTGCTCCAATACGAACAACTGCTTCTTGGACAGATGAAATTTTTCTATCTGCTGCAAATGCCGATGAATTAACTAATTTCAAAAGATTGGCTGTAATACTTATATCTATTTCTATAGCCTTAATAACCTTATTTATATCAACCTCTTTCGCTTGAAGCAAAGCGATTGCATTAGTCGCAGATGTTGGAATGGCTTCTACTTCTTTGATATGCTCTATGATTTTGTCTTTAATACTCATTATATTTCAAACTCCTTTCCTGATGATTTTATTGTTGTTACTCCTGTTTCCATATATAGCGATAATGTCCGTGACAGATTCCCCTTTACATGTTCCGTGGCTATTAAAATTTGATTTTTCCATAAAACTTTTCTTGCGACAGTGTAATTTCGTTCACCAATTTTAAAAGTTCCTTTTGCATCTAAAAGGGATGAACAACCAGCAACTTTAACTATCATATTTTTTTTAGTTACACCACGATTAAATAGTTCTTGTAGAAAATAAGTAACTCCAGTATCAGTAAACATATATGGTTTGATTTTAGCTTTTTCTTTATCAATTTTTGACAAAGGTAGCATACAGTGAATAATTCCCCCAACTTTAACAACAGGGTCATATATACTTAGACCAACGCATGATCCTAAAGAATATGTCACTACTGTTTCCATGGGATCATCAGATATAAACATATCCGAAATACCTACTATTTTTAACATAATTTCCCTTTTTTTAACATGATTTTCCTTTTTTTTTAATAACGATACTCTATTATAACACATAAACTCAACAATTCAAAGTTTTTATTAAAAAGAATTAGTTTTTTTATTATATTTCTATTTAAAATTCTAAGAACTATGTTATATTAATAGTTTTGAATCCGTGAGGTTTTGACGGATGAGTTGTTCATTAATTTTATGCTTAGGTGTTTATGAAAAATCGCAGGCATACCTAAATGGTATTCCGAGAATTTTCCATAAATACATAAGCGTGAAAGAAATGTTGCAAATTGCTGTTAAAAGCTCACGGATTAAGGATAGTGTATAGTTTAAACAAACAAGGATATAATATGTATGAAAGAACAATAAATACAACAAAGACATCTAATAGCCATAAGTTTATAACAACTTTTTTAATTATAATATTTGCATTTATTATATATATAGGTTATGTGCAATTTGTAAAAAAAAGCTATCCTCCTTATAAGATGTTTGATAAAGAAATTGCACTAGTCGCAAAACGATATTCTATTGATTCTAGATTAATAAAAGCTCTTATTTGGCAAGAAAGCAAATTTAATCCCAATGCTCAAGGAGCTAAAAATGAAATAGGCTTAATGCAAATTAGAATGATCGTTGTTGAGGATTGGGCAAAAGTAAAAGGTTATCATATCCCTCCCCGTGGAACTATTTTTTCACCATCTTTAAATATCGAAATTGGAACATGGTTACTTGCACAACATTTAAAATCTGAGCCGTGCGTTTCTTATAAAAATGGAATTGCTATAGCTTTGGCACAATATAATGCAGGTCGCAGAAGAGCTTTCTCTTGGAAAGATTGGCCTCCAAAAGATAAATTAGCTACTCAAAAGCAAATAATTGACGGTATTGGCATAAAATCAACACAAAACTATGTGAGATCTATCCTTGAAAAATACAAGTCTGACTCATTCTAACTTTAAATTATTTTTCAATATAAACCTTGCAATTTGCGAGTTATGCGCTTTTGGGAGCGCTGAGCTTCGCTCGGCATAAAGTAAAGCTACTGAGAAATGTAGTAATTCTAGTCAATGGAGGCGAATGAAAACAGTAAGTTAAATGAGGTTTATAAGTATATATTCAGTGAACCACATTAAATTATAGTTAACCACAGAGGTAACAAAGTT
>JAOZMT010000172.1 GCA_029934175.1 Victivallales bacterium
AGCTTCCGCTATGCATTCTTGACAAAATCTTAAACCATCTACTTCTGTTAATTCATCTGAACTAACACTGTTTCCACATTTACTACATTCTTTTGATAAACCTATCATTTTTACTCCTTAAGTTGTTTTCTTTTCTTTTAAAATGGCTTTATGAACAAAAATATAAATTGTGCATAAAATAATAAGTGCTAATGCTATCCATATAAAGTTTGCATGTAAATAATCTTTTCCGTCGTGTATTAATTTTGCATAAGTCATTTCTTTTGTTAGCGATGCAAGATAAAACCCTATTCCTGCAAGAATCGCAGACCAAATACCTGCTCCTAATGCTGTGAATAATGTAAATTTTGCTAAAGGCATTTTTGAAACACCTGCCGGGATTGATATTAATTGTCTAATTCCTGGAAGTAATCTACATACAAAAGTTGTAATGTCGCCATATTCAAGAAAAATTTCTTCTGCTCTTGCTATTACCGATGGCGAAAGAAAAAAGTATTTTCCATATTTCTCTAAAAATGGTTTTCCAAGTTTTAGTGATAAAAAATAGTTTATATAAGCCCCTAAAATAGAACCTAGTAAACCAAAAATGATAACCGCTGTTAAATCTAAAAAAGGAGAGCCAAATGACAATTCTGCACGATATGCCATAAAACCTGCTGGTATCATAACAACCTCACTTGGAAATGGGATAAATGAACTTTCTACTGTCATAAAAAAGAATACTATTAAAAAACCCCAAATTGGAGCATAAGTCGCAGCAATTTCAACATAAGTTACTAGAAAATCTATCATTTTTTATTTTTTTTTATCTCCTGTTCTGCTAATTTAACTATTTCAATTAGCTTTTGATTTTGAATATCTGCAGGCAATTCTTTGAATGCATCAAATAAAATTCTTTCATTCATCGTTAAATTATCTGGATATTTTGTTTTGTAATTTTGAGTTTGTTTATGATTTTTTTCTGGGATATGGTTTTTTATTAAAGGATAGATTTTATCCCAAGTCTCATCTTTTATGAATTTAGTTTTATTTCCTAAATATTTGCCTATAGTTTGAACTTGCACACCTGCTTTGTGTGCAAATTCAGACTTAGAGCCTACAGCATCTATACCATTGTTTAGTGCTGCAATTATTTCATCTGTAATTCGCATTTGTAATTACTAAATAAAATTATAATTTTTTGCCAGTTAATTTCTCAAAGGCTTCTAAATATTTTAGAGTTGTATTAGTAACAACATCTTTTGGTAATTCTGGAGCAGGAGGTTCTTTTTTCCAATCAGATAAACTTTCTAAGTAATCACGAACAAATTGTTTATCTAAACTTTGAGGGCTTTCTCCTGATTTATAAGTCTCTGCAGGCCAAAAACGACTAGAATCTGGCGTAAGAACTTCATCAATTAAGATAATTTCATCATTTAAAATACCAAATTCAAATTTAGTATCTGCTAAAATAATATCTTTAGTTAATGCAAAGTCAGTTGCAGTATTGTAAACCTTTAAAGAATATTCTTTAACTTTTTCTGCAATATCTTTTCCTATTAATTCTACTGCTTGAGCATAAGATATATTTTCATCATGCAAGCCTTGTTCTGCTTTAGTTGATGGCGTAAAAAGAGCTTCGTCTAATTTATCAGCCATATTATAACCATCACGCAAATCAATACCACAAATTTGACTAGTTTTTTGATAATCTTTCCAGCCACTACCAATAATATAGCCACGAACAATACATTCAACTGGCAATGGTTTAGCTTTTTTGACAATCATAGAACGACCTTTTAAATCATCAGCATATTTTTGTAATTTTTTTGGAAAGTCTTTAGTATCAGATGCAATCAAATGATTAGGCATCCAATCTAGTAATTCAAACCAAAATAGGGAAATTTGAGTTAAAACTTCTCCTTTACGAGGAATTCCATTAGGCATTACAACATCAAAAGCACTTATTCTGTCTGTTGCAACAAAAAGAAGAGAGTCTCCTAAATCATAAACATCACGAACTTTACCTTTGTTTATAAGTTGAAATTCATCAATCTGTGTTTCAAGCAAAGCACCATTTTTGTCGTAAATCATAATAAATTATCCTGCGTTAATAGCTGTAATTTTAACTTGAGTTAAGTTTTGACGATGACCTTTCTTTCTGCGGTAACCTTTTCTTTTTTTCATTTTGAAAGCAATGATTTTTTCTCCACGGAAGTTTGCAATAACTTCTGCTTCAACTTTTGCTCCTTCAACCATTGGCGCACCAACTTTTAAATCTTCTCCTTCTCCATAAGCTAAAACTTCTGAAAATTCAACTTTTTCTCCAGCATCTTTTCCTAATATTTCGATGTCAAGAACATCATCAACAGCAACTTTATATTGCTTTCCACCTGTAGCTATGATTGCATACATAATTATATCTCCTTTAATTTATATTAAATATTTTTAAATTATTTTACTTTTAGGCAAATTTTGCATAAAAAACAAACAATAATATACACCTTTTATTAAATCATTCAAATAAAATGGAAAAAAACTTATGAATTTAATTGATTAAAACAGAAAATGATGTAAATTACAAATATTCTAATTTTAATAAAAGTTAGATATGTTTTATAAAAATTCGTGAAAAACGAAACGGTCGCGCCACTGTGATGAGGTTTTATACTTCTAAGTCAGACTTTGTAAAATATTTATAGTAATATCTTCGCAGAGAGATTCAATTTGTTATAATTATTCAAACTGATATCTCTTGCGAGATATCAGTTTTTTTATGTTCGCATTATTATACTGCAAACGGCTGAAAAATAAACTTCCTGAAATCGCAAACAACAGTTCTTTTTAATTTTACAAATAATTGGTTACTTCTAATAGCCAAGAATTTATAAAATGAAAAAATATCAATTGTTATCTTCTTTCAAAAAGTATATTTTACAACCGGTCACAGTATGAAATGCGAGAATTTAACAAAAGGAGTAATTATGCTAAAAGTATTAATTATGGTTGTATGTGCATTGATCGTAAATTTGTCAATGGCACATTGTGGAGGTTGTAAGTCAACAGTTGTTCAAGAAGAGGTTCTAATGGCATCTCACGCAGTAAGTCATTATGGTTCTCATGCTTCAAAAAAGGGGGAGACGGTGAAACAAGCTATTTTATTAGTTGCATTTGGAACGAGTGAAAAATCTGCTCAAGTATCGTTTGAAAATATTGCGAAGCTTGCAGGAAAAAGATTTTCTAATTATGAAATTCGTTGGGCATTTACATCAAAGATGATAAGAAAAAAACTTGCTAGGCTTGAGGGAAAACAATTAGATTCACCATCAATGGCACTTGAAAAGTTAGCTGATGAAGGATTTGAAAAGGTTATAGTTCAATCTTTACACACTATTCCAGGTGCTGAATTTGATGATTTATGTGCTACTGTAAAATTAGCAAAGCAGCAAAAGGGTGGAATTGCACACATCGCAATCGGGCAGCCTTTAGTTGCGAACTATGCAAATCTTGATCGCGTTGTTGATTTAATGCTTAAATCTGCACCTGTTGAAAGAAAAAATACAGAAGCAGTTATTTTTATGGGGCATGGAACACACCATTATGCAAATCTTATATATGTTGCTTTTCAGGCTTTATTAAATGATAAAGATAAAAATGCTTTTATTGGAACAGTAGAAGGGAATCCAACCCTAGATGATATTATTGCAAAATGCAAGAAGAATAATATAAAAAAGGCATATTTAATTCCATTTATGTCAGTAGCTGGAGATCATGCAAAAAATGATATGGCTAGCGATGAAGATGATTCGTGGAAAAGTGTTTTGAAAGCAAATGGAATTGATGCTATTTCTATTCTTAAAGGAACGGCAGAAAATGACAAAATAGTTGAGGTTTGGTTGGATAATTGTCAAACTGCAATTGAAGGAAATAGTCATTAATTGTAAAATAAATAGAAAAAATCTTGTAATTTTGCAAAAGTATATTAAATTTATAATAGTGTCTAAAATCCAAATTTATATATTTGGGTAAAATTATTAATTACAAAAACGGAGAATAGATATGACAAGTATTTATGATGTACACGCACGCGAGATTTTAGATTCTCGAGGAAATCCTACTTTAGAGGTTGAAGTTGTTTTAGAGGGGGGAGCTATTGGTAGAGCAGGAGTTCCATCTGGAGCATCTACTGGAGAAAACGAAGCACTTGAACTAAGAGATGGCGATAAAGCTAGATATCTTGGAAAAGGTGTATTGAAAGCTGTTGAAAATGTTAATGAGAAAATTTTTCCTGAAATTGATGGAATGGATGCTCTTGACCAAGTTGCAATTGATCAAGCTATGCTTGATTTAGATGGAACACCAACAAAAAGTAATTTAGGAGCTAATGCTATTTTAGGAGTATCTTTAGCAACTGCACATGCCGCAGCAGCAGCATTAGAAATTCCTTTATATCGTTATATTGGCGGAGTTAATGGTAAAACTTTACCTGTTCCAATGATGAATATTATTAATGGTGGTTCTCATTCAGATGCACCTATTGCATTCCAAGAATTTATGATTCGCCCTGTTGGAGCTTGTTGTTTCCGTGAAGGATTAAGAATGGGAGCAGAAGTTTTCCATGCATTAAAAGCAATTATCAAAGGTAAAGGATTAAGCACCGCTGTTGGAGATGAAGGTGGATTTGCACCTAATTTCGCTGGTGGAACTGAAGAAGCTTTAGATTCTATTATTCAAGCTGTAAAAGATGCTGGTTATAAACCTGGCGAAGATATTAAAATTGCATTAGATTGTGCTGCATCAGAATTTTTTGAAAATGGTGTTTATGATTACAAAAAATTTGAAGGCGAAGGTGGAACTAATCGTAATCAAGAAGAGCAAGCTTCATATTTAGCAGAATTAGTTGAAAAATATCCTATTGATTCTATTGAAGATGGAATGGATGAATTAGATTGGGATGGTTGGAAAATTCTTATGGATAAAATTGGCGACAAAATTCAATTAGTTGGAGATGATTTATTTGTAACTAATGTTGAATATTTAGCTCGTGGAATCAAAGAAGGTTCAGCTAACTCTATTTTAATTAAAGTTAATCAAATTGGAACGCTAACAGAAACTCTTGATGCTATTGAAATGGCTCATAAAGCTGGATTTACAGCTGTTATTTCTCATCGTTCTGGAGAAACTGCTGATAACACAATTGCAGATATCGCAGTTGCGGTTAATGCAGGGCAAATCAAAACAGGTTCTTTAAGTCGTTCAGATCGTATATCAAAATACAACCAATTACTTCGTATCGAAGAAGGTCTTGGTAGTGTTGCAAAATATGGTTGCTAATTAATGACTGTTATCTAGCTTTTAAAAGTTAGATTTGATTTACATATCAGGCGAAAGGTTTTCCTTTCGCCTTTTTTTTTGGTCATCACAGAAATTAGTGGGTAGTTTTATAAAAAAGAGTAGAATTTTGGCTAGTTTCAATAAGGTATTTACACTTTGAGCTAGAAAAGTCAAAAAAAACTTAACCGTTTAAGGATAGTTTGTTATCAAAACATAGCTAAAGCTATTTACATTACTGTCCGCTTGAAGGGGCTGTCGATTTAATACAATAATCTGTAACATGTTATTGTTCAACCCCATTCGGGGTTG
>JAOZMT010000173.1 GCA_029934175.1 Victivallales bacterium
AATAATCTTATTTCTTTCAGAAAAAAACATTCTTGAAATACGATAATCAAATTTTTTTGTAATAAACGACCACCAACTAAAATTGCTTGTCCAAAACAATGTTTTATGTCCTGCTTCAGAAAAGCTATTTGCAAGCCAATGAAAATTTGTTTTTCTATCAGCATCCCAATAATGCCAAGTAATAATAGTTATGTTCATTTTATTATCAATATTTATATTCTTCACTAATTAAAAAAAACTCTTTTATTTCTGTATTCATCTGTATAATTTGAGATAAGATTGATAACAGATTATACAAATACAGCCGTTATATTTTTTCTGCAATTTTCTATGTTTTTTGTTTCATATTTTTTGTTTTTATTGAAATTATAAATTAACATACTCCCCGAATCTAAGTTATAAGAATCCAAATATTCACATAGTTGTTCTACTCCATCTTCAAGATATTTTTCACCATACCATATTTTCAATTCAATTACATATCGCTTATTGTTAAAAGTAATAACTAAATCCATTTTTCGATCTTCAGATGTTACATTTTCTTTAAACATATATCCGTGTCCATTTACAATCGGTCGTAAAAATGACATTAATAATAGTCTACCGTTTTTTTCTAAAAACTTATTATCCTTAGATGAATGATGTTCACACATAAATCGTTGAAATGCCTCTAAAACCATAACAACATTTAACTCTCCATCTTTTTTGAATTCACGACTAGCATATAAATTTAATTGAGCTTCTCTTGTTCTTTGTTTTGATAGCATATAATCGAAAATTCTAAATTCATAAACTTTATTGGTAATATCACATTGTCCTTTTTTATTTTTACATAAAATTCCAAAAGTTTTACCTCGCGCAATAATTGGATCATCAATATTATATTTATAATCTTCGCCTTGAATTGCTATATTTTGAACAACATTAAACAATTCTTCATCATTTTCTAGATTTTTATTTACATCATCAAAATTTGTTGTCGTGTAACCACCATCAACCAAATATAAATATGCTTGTTCAATATCATCAAGACTCCAACTTTCATTATTTCTTTCAATTAAACCTTCATCTATAACTTTACAAAACATACTAACTAAAAATGGATTTCCTGATGTATAATAAAATATTTTTGTGGATAATGCAGATATGTCCATATTATAATTATGCTCATTTGCGTAATCCGCAATCATTGGTTCTATTTCTTTTGCGGTAAATGCAAATTCTATATTTAAATTTTCTGAAATATTCCAAGGACTATTTAATTTTTTTTCTTCATTAGGTCTAAGTTTTAATTTTAAAGATTTTACATCATGAACGCCTATTAAAACAACTGAATGAAATGTTAAATCTTGTTTTTTACCTGCATCCAAATACTTATCTCGTAACATTGCGAGAAAACTAACAAAAACTTGATTGTTACTTGCTTTATCAACTTCATCTATTAATAATATAACTTTTTTATTTAAACTTCTAATCCATTTCCTAATCCAAATTGATAGTTGTTTAAAATTAACTATTGATTCTGCCGCCTCTTCTAAATAATCTGCCAATTCAGGATTGCTAAGATAAAAACTTTTTGCAAAACTCCCTAATACCATAGGAGCAAAAGTTTCCTCTTTTTCAAAAAGAATATCTCCTTGTCCTTCAAAACTTGTCGAAATAACTAAATAATCATCAGTGCTATTATATTCTTCTTGCAATAAAAATTGCATTGTTGTTTTGCCATGTTGTCTTGGATAATTTATAGCAAAATACAATCCATCATCAATAAGTTCTTTACACCTTGCGAACTTCGCAGATACATCACACATATAGTGTTTTTCAGGAATACATAATCCTGTTACATTAAATCTTTTCATTTTTTCTCCTTTTTGTTTTATCAACGAATTTTGCGAATTACGCAAATTAACTTGTCCACTAATTATTCGAATTTCACTAATAAAAAACTTTCCCCCATTCATTTAATTTGTTTTTCTATCTGCATACCAATAATGCCAAGTAATAATTGTTATGTTCATTTATTCCAATCTCTTTTTAGCAACAAAAGTAAATTGTCCACAAAATAATAATTTAAATTTATTTATTTGTTTATGATTTTTTCTCAAAAATATTCCAAATATAGAAATAACTCTATTTAAAGGTGATTCTTTTTTAAACCATCTTGAGAAAAATTTAGGTCGACCAAGTAATCTTCTTGTAATTAAAGTTATAGAATCAATACTAGGTCTCATTTCTAATAATTTCATATTGCAATCTTTAATTAGCATTGAAAATCCATAAGGAGTATAATTCCATAAGCTATAAGAATGAAAAGGTTCTAATTGTGAAGTTGAACCTATAAAATATCCATTTGGTTTTAGGACTCTATTTATTTCTTTTAATAATTCGGAAGGATATCTTACATGTTCAAAAACTTGATTAGAATAAATTAAATCAATAGAATTATCATCAAAAGGTATATTTATACCATCATCAAATATAAATTTACAATCTTTTCTTATCCTTTGAAAAACTTCTGGTGATTCTTTAATATCAAGACCATACCAATTTATGTTTTTATTTGTTTTACTAAATAAATCAACAGAATCTCCAGTTCACATCCCAAATCTATAATAGCTTTAATATCTGGTTCATTATTTAGAATATTTTTTATTACAGAAGTAGATGATGCCTGTTTACTACAGTTATTCGGAATATATTTTTCTTTTAACATTATAAAATCTCTTTAATTTTTTCAAATATTTTATTATGATCAATTTTTGAAAGAGTTGATTTTTCTTCTATTTTACAGATTGAGTCATCATTTTGAGAATTACTATGAATTCCAATTTTAAGATTACTGTTATTATCACTTTTGACAATGTGTGAGTTTTTTCCTAAAGGTTTAGTTCTCTTAATATTAGTAGCGCCATAAAGTGCTATTAATGGAATGTTTAAAGCATTACCAATGTGCATAATACCACTATCATGACAAATTATTAATGAAGAGTCATTTAATATTGATATAAGTTTAGGTAAGTCTGTTTTTCCACATTTATTTATAATATTATTAGAATTCAATTTATCTTTTAAACTTTTTGCTTTATTATTCTCTTCGTTTGTTCCTATAAAAATAATTTTATAATTAGGATAAAATTTTATTATTTTTTCTATTATAATTATAAACCCTTCTATTGGTAATATTTTTAAAGAATGTGTTCCATTTGCAGCTCCAACTTGTATAACTATATAATTATATTCAGGTTTTGTTTGTTTTTCTATTTCTTCAAAATATAATTCTGTTTTATAATCTATTTTTTCATTTAAAATATTTAAAGGTTCTAATAAATTTAGATTTAAATCAATTTCATGAGTTATATCATTGAATTCTATTTTTTCATTAAATAAAGACTCTTCTATGTTTCTATTTTTAAACATATGACCAATCCTTTTTTTTGGTTTGATAATACATAAAAAATAATAAAAATAATTCATAGATACATCAAATGGAAGAATAACTGTATCAATATTTAATTTTCTTAACTCTAAAAATTGTTTGATATATTTAAAAAAAGAAAAAGTTTTTTTATTTATAATTATTTTATCAATATATGGAGAGTTTTCAAGGATTTTATAATTATTGTTTGGATAGTCGCAATATAAAATCAATTTACTATTAGGATAATTGTTTTTTATATGTCGAAATGTTGTTGTTTTTAAAATTAAATTACCTATACCAGTTGTTATAGGTATAAATATAACTTTAGGTATAAAATTTTCTGGAGTTTTTTGAAACAGAAAAATAGATTTAAATAATATTTTTTTTGCCAAACAGTATAACATTTTCAATCTAAAAATTTTATTTTATTCTTTCCAATTCCATCACATGGAGCACAAGAACCCCAATTATCACAAGTTATAGAAAATCTATCAGGAGAAAATTTCTCTTTTTTTAGATCCTCAAGAGCCCAGCGTTGAGAAGTTAACCCAGCAATGCATGGGTATCTTATTCCATCTGGAGCTACAATTATAATATCTCTTGAGCAAATTACTTTTCTCTGACAATTTCCTTTTGCAGAAGGATATAATTCTCTTTGATCTGCATCTATTGAAAAACTCCAATTAGAAGGGATTTTATTACCAAATATTTCTTTTGATTCTTTTATTACATTTTTGTTTTCAGGTGTATCAATTATATGAAGTGTTCCAGAAATATTATGTTTGCTAATTATTGTTATACAGTTTAAAATATTAGTTATTGACTTGCAAGAAGAGTGATATGAACCTAAAAAAGTTATAGGCCTTTTTATTTTAGAAATAAGTGAATTTGCATCAAATGTCATATTGGAATATATTTTAATTTCAATTTTTTCAGGTATACTATTAATAAGTTTATAAAACTCTTTATAAAGAGTTGGTTCTCCTCCAGTTAATACAACAGTCTTACAACGAGATTTTTTTATAATATTCAACCATTCCTGTGAAGATATTTCTTTGTAATTATGATTTTTACAGTTATCAGGATTATAAGTGTTTACGCAATAATTACATTTAAGATTACATCTTAATGTAGGATATATTCTTAATATTCTTTTCTCAAAATTAAGGAGTTTTCTAAATTTAGAGATGATTAAACTTATTTTATTTTTGATAGTTTTCATTTATATATTTTTGGAGTTTTTTAGGTTGAATATAAAACATACCTTTTTTATTTAAATTATTATTTGATATAATAAAATCGTATTTTAATTTTAATTTAAGAGCAATTGTTGCATAATATGAATGAATAAAATTTTTAGGGAATAATTCTAAAACTTTTGCATTATTGGGACAAAATACAATATTTGAAAGACCTGCTCCATGTATTCCTATTATTAAACTTGCTTGACTAAATAAATTGACTTGTTCTTTAAAAGATAAATTTGATAAAATTATTTTTTCGATATTATTATTTTCTAATATTAAATCTATCTCTTTTTGATTGTCTAACACTCTTGTATTTGCATCAGAGCGATCAATATAAATAGCTTTATTTTTATTCTCATTATTATTCGGTAAAAAAGCTTTTCTCAATGCTTGCAATGACCATAATGGAATATCAACAATATCTGAATATGAATCAGAATTTTGTCTGAAATAGTATTGATATGGCAGCGTTGGAACAAATGTTTTCTTGGCAGAAATACATTTCATTGTTTTAACTTCTTCTATTTGTTCGGAATTTATTCCGAGAATCTCTAATGCTTCCTTCTCATAATTTCTAGTGTATGGGATATAGTATAAATCTGTTTTAAAATTACTTTCTTTAAACATCAACAGTCTAGGAATACACTCAATTAGCCAATGATAATAATTTCGATATGCAGGGTTGCAAGCTAATACACAAATTGTTTTATTTGTTTTTTTTATTAAAGTTATTGCTTTTTGTTCTCCATTTATATCATGTTCTTTTAATGGCTTAGCGTAACAAATCTTAGAAAATTCTTCAACTAATGCTGGAATATTGTTTTCATCTCTTGTTAAAATAAGTCCACAAGAACCATATATAAAAGCCTCTTTCAATTCGTATATTTTTATATCAAAATCAATATATTCTGTATTTAAGTTTCCAAAAATCTTTTCAC
>JAOZMT010000174.1 GCA_029934175.1 Victivallales bacterium
GTTCTTAATTTTATAAATAAAGAAGAATATGGATGTTTAATTGTTTTGTCATAATCGTTTTGTGAAAAACTTTGGGTATATAAAGACACAAAACAATTAGGACAAAACAATTAAATATATAAAAAATTATTGTCTTGGTTAAAATAGAGGAGCCGTTAAGCAATGATTTTTTTAAGTTAAAATGAATTTACTTCAGATATTATTTATTGAAATGTGAGCAAGTCTTTGCGATTGTTTTTTTACTCCTCCCCCTTAACTACTTGAGCTCTGGTGAAGACTAAAAAAGAGAGTTTCTAATTGATAGTAAATCTACTATTTTGAATATTCATGTTGTTTATGAGTTTTTCTAAAAAGAATTAATTCTTCTCTTTTTTTTACATATTGTTGTCTATAATTTTCTTTTAACTCTTCGTTTTCAGCTGTTCGCAATTGAATCATTAACTGTTTAATTTCTTCATTAAGATTTTCATCAATTATTGTCATAATACAATCATCAATAATTTTTTCTTGTTTTTCGTGTTCATATTCAGTTGTATCAGATAAAACCTCAAAAAGTTCTTTTGGAGGACTTTCATTTTCAAATGCTTTTAAAAGTCTTTTCTCTGCAAATTCCCATTCTCCAAGCGTTGTCATTAAAATAACATTTTCTAATGCATGACCAATAATAGTATGCGTTATCATAGAATGTGGCAACTCTTCTGCTAATCGATGTCCTACAGTCCCATGTGATAAGGATAGTTTTAGTAATTTTTTTTCTGCATCTAGTATTTTAGGAGAAATATGAATTATTCTTGCTCTATTATCTAAAGGAATATTTTGCTGTAGAGGGAGAGTCTCTTTTTTTATTTGTTTATGGTTATTACTTCGTTCTTCTATTACATATTGTTGCTCTCGTTCTTTATTAGCTATTTTAAAGAGTTCATTTTCATCAATCTTGAACTTATCTGCGAGTTGTGCATAATGCTCTTCCCGTGGTAACTTATCCTTTATATGTGCTAAATGTTTTGTCGCATTTTCGACAATAGAAATTTTGCCAAAAGGATCTGATATATCAAATTTTGTAGAATAATATTTTATTAAAAAATCAGAAAAATCTATTGCTTGGCTAACAAGATTTTCAATAATTTCAACACCTTGATTTTTATAAAGATCATCAGGATCTTTGCCTTCTGGAAATTCAATGACTTTTACTTGCAAGCCAACCTTTAAAAGTTCATCAATCGCACGAACTGTAGATTTTTGCCCTGGGGCATCTCCGTCAAATCCAACATAAACTTTAGTCGTATATCTTTTTAACATAAAGGCTTGTTTTTCACAAAAAGCAGTTCCCTGTGAAGAAACAGAATTTTCAAAACCTGCTCTATGCATTGCAATTACATCCAACTGTCCTTCACATAAAATAGCAAATTCTGTTTTTTGAATAGCTTTTTTTGCTAAGCATAAAGCATATAAAACTTTACTCTTTATAAAAATAGGCGTTTCAGGACTATTTACATATTTTGCACCCTTCGCATCTTTTTCTATAGTTCTTGCACTAAACGCAATAACCGCACCCTTCTCATCCCAAATGGGAAACATTAATCTATTTCTAAAACGGTCATAAACTCTATCTTTTTCTTCATTTTTGATAGCAAGTCCAGCTTCTAATATATCTTTTTCTTTATAATTTTTATCTTTACCCCAATCTAAAATTGCACTCCAGCTGTCAGGAGAAACACCTAATTGGAATTTTTTTTGTATATCAAGCGGAATTCCTCGTTGTTGTAAATATTGTGCTATTGGTGTATTTGGATAATTTATTAAACCTTTATTATAAAATTCTGCAACTTCTTTGTGAATTTCAAACATCTTGTCTTTTTGCGATTTCTTTTTCTTATATTCGGCTTGTTTTTCTGGCGATAAATTTCTTGTTGTTTCAGGTATAACAACTCCAACTTGACCTGCAATTTGCTTAACAGCTTCGACAAATGTCATTCCTTCGTGATTCATCAGAAAACGAAAAATATTTCCGCCCTCTCCACAACCAAAGCAATGGTAAATTCCTTTTGATGGCGTAACCACAAAAGAAGGCGTTTTTTCATTATGAAATGGGCAACAAGCTTTCCAAGTCGAACCAACTTTTTTGAGAGTTATGTAAGTATTTAAAATATCTACTATATTCGCTCTCTCTTGAATTTCATCAATTATTTCATTAGGAATATATTGCGACATTAATCATCTATTTGCTGTAAAATTGTTACCGCTCCAGGTTCTGGGCATGCATAATAACAATTCCCACACCCAATACACCCTTGCCCTATGTATTCAACAGCAACATAACCCATAGTATTAAATTTTCCGCTTAATTTTAATAAATCTTTAGGGCATGCCTTTATACATCTCTCACACCCTTTGCATTCATCAAATGCTATCGCTATGTCAAACTTTTTTGCCATTATTTGTTCTCTGTGAAAACTGCTATATCTCTATATTTTTGATATCTTTGTTCTTTTATTTCATCTTCACTCATAGACTCAAAAGGTTTTAGGTTATCAATTATAGATTGTTTTAGAAGTTTAGCTGCTCCATCATAATCATTTTGTGCGCCACTTATAGGTTCTTCAACAATAACATCTATAATTTCCATATCTTTTAAATCAGTCGCTGTTAATTTAAGAGCAGAAGCTGCTTGTTCAGTAAAAGCTCTGTCATCCCATAAAATTGCAGCACAACCTTCAGGAGTAATAACAGAATAGTAAGCATTTTCCATAACCATTATTTTATTTCCAACGCCAATACCCAATGCTCCTCCGCTTCCTCCTTCTCCAATGACAATTGCTAATATTGGAACTCTTAGGTCAAACATTTCGCGTAAATTAACGGCTATAGCTTCTCCAATATGTCGTTCTTCTGATGCTATCCCTGGAAATGCTCCAGCTGTATCAATTAAAGTTATAATTGGAACATTTGCTTTGTCTGCTAATTGCATAAGTCGCAAAGCTTTTCTATACCCTTCTGGATGTGGACATCCAAAATTTCTGTGAACATTCTCTTTTGTGTCACGGCCTTTTTGAGTGCCTATAATCATAACAGGGTTGCCATCTAACTTTGCGAAACCACCTACGATAGCTGCATCATCCGCAAATCTTCTATCACCGTGAAGCTCTATAAAATCTGTAAAAATATTATTGATATAATCCAACGAATAAGGTCTTTCAGGATGGCGAGCTAATTGAACTCGTTGCCAAGGTGTTAAATTTTTATATATTTTTGCTTTTGTATCATATATTTTTTTTTCTAAAGATTTAATTTCATCATCAAAATCGACATCTGTTTTGGAACTTAAATCTTTAAGTTCTGTTAATTTACCTTCTAGAACCTCCAAAGGTTTTTCAAATTCGAGTGTTACTTTAGTCATAATAAATTCTCCTATATTATTCTATGATTGTTACTTTTGTTCTTAATGGAATTATTGAATATAATTCATCAACTTCTTCGTTTAGCATTCTCATGCAACCTTTACTACTATTTTTACCTACGCTGGAAGGATCCGCTGTTCCGTGGATACCATATCCAGTCAAACCTGTATCAGTCCCTTCTATAGGTTTCAGCGACATCCATCTTGTTCCTAATACATTTTGTGGATCGCCATACTTATATTTAACCCTATTTTTACGATCATACCAATCTGGCTCTTTTTGTTTTACAGAAACTACAAAATTACCGACAGGAGTCCTATTTTGAATTCCTATTCCTACCTTATAAACTTTAAATAATTTTTCACCATCATACAAATATAATCTATACCTTGACTTTGAAACTTTAATATTCCATTCTCCCTTATAAATAGAAAAAGACTGTCCAATATTGATAATCGAAGATGATTTACTTAAGCCATTTCCATCTTGAATTGCTTCTATTGTAGTATTAAATTTATGTGCAATTTTACTTAAAGAGTCTCCACTCACAACCGTATATATTTTTTTACGAGGCGAAGGAACATCTGTTAATAAAATTTTAGTATTTGCCTTACTTAAAACTATACTCACCCGCTCCCATAATTTATCATTTTCATCTATTTCAGATAAAATTTGTTCAGCAAGTTTAGATGCACTTGGAAAATCATCTTGTGCAAATAACAATTCAGCTTCTTTACACATATTTAAATGACTAGGATTTGATTGTTTTTGTATAATATTTGTAGGTTTTTTCACTTCTGCATTAGTCGCAGGTTCTGTTTCTACATTTTCTGCAACCACCTCTTCTTCTTGAATTTCATCGCCAGTATCAATATCATCTCCTAACCACAGTAAAATAGAAATTGCTCCCCCTACGATGACCATTGCAATTACAATAAAAATCCATTTAGGCACGCCACTTCGACTTCCACGGTATGGAGAGCTTCCACTGTAAGAATATTGATATTTTGCCATTTTTATGCCTCTACAAGAGCAAAAGATAAATTAATTTCAGCAATTAACTTATCTGCAACTTTTATTACTCCTACAGCTTTTCCAAAACGACTGTTTGCTTTTCCGAGAGTCACATCGATAATAAGTTGATCTCCTGGGAGTGCAGGTGCAAAAAATTCAGCTTTATCAATTCCCATAAAATATCCAATTTTTCCTTTATGTTCATCTTGCGATAACATAACAACGCATCCAGTTTGAGCAACTATTTCAGATAAAATTGATTCACTTAGAACAGCATATTCTGGAGAGTTTCCTCTAAAAAATGGTTCATTGTAAGATAAGTTTTTAACAGCAATTACATCTTTCACACCCATTGTTTTTATATAGTCAATAAACATAAATGGATATCTATGTGGAATTATTTCTTGAATTTGAATTGCATCAAGCAAAATATCATCTGTTTTATCAAGGTCAGTCCATAATTCAGGCATAGCATCAGACTCGATTCTTTCACGCGTAGCAAGAGTTATAGTTGCTTGACAAGTAACACCTGCAATATTTTTTATAATAGCTTTTACAGTAGCAGAACTTTCATTTACTTCTAAAACATCTATTTCAATTTGAATTCTATCACCAGGATTAACAGGTTTTCTAAATTTCACTTTTGTCAAATTTTTAATATAAACATTTTTATCTTGACTTGGATTAATTTTTGCATAAGTCGCAATTTCAGCCACTTGTTTCATTGCTTCAATCTGTAATACACCAGGCATTATAGGATGTCCTGGGAAATGCCCTTGAAAAAATTCTTCATTAAATGTTAAATTCTTGATACCAATAACTCGTTCTTCACTTTCTACACATACTCTATCAACCAAAAGCATTGGATAACGATTCGATAATATTGATTGAATATTACTTGTAGATAAAATAGCTTTGCTCATAATAACCCCTAAAATTTATGTTTTTATAATATAATTAATCTTATATTATAACTTTTAAATAGAAAAGAGCAAGTTTTTTTTCAATTTAATTCAATAAAATTTTATATTTAGAGTTATTATCTGCATAATTCGCAAATATATTACTACAATAAAATGAAAAAACTTGAAATTTATCATTTTTGTGATAATATTAATAAAAAGTAAAAATAATAATGGAGATTGTAAAATGATTTTTGTAGACCCTAAAAATGATTTGGCATTTAAA
>JAOZMT010000175.1 GCA_029934175.1 Victivallales bacterium
ACAATGGATGATGTTACAAGTGGAATGAATATAGGAGATTCAAAATCTACTGACTTTGCATTAAATAGTTTGTTAGGTTTTACCGAAGAAGAAGTATCTGATATTCTTGACTATTACATTGAAGTTGGAGAGTTTACACAACCTAAAGAAAGCACAATGGAACTTTTAAAAGAGTGGTATGATAGCTACAGATTTGCGGAAGATGCAGAAGAAAGCGTCTATAATACCGATATGATACTTAATTTTATGAATAAATCAAGAAATAAGAAAGGGGTTCTTAAAGAATTAATAGATCATAATGCAAAAACTGATTATAGTAAATTGCGTCATTTTATCACAGTAGGAAATAGATTAAATGGAAATTTTGGATTAATAGAAGAAGTTTTACAAGGCGGAAGTATTACTGCAAATTTAGTATCAAGTTTCCCTTATGAATATTTAACACAACGAGACAATTTTATTTCATTGTTATTCTTTTTTGGTTTAATATCACTTGATGGAGAGGAGCTAGGGCAAACTAAATTTAAAATTCCAAACTTAGCAGTTCAAAGATTTATGAATGATTTTATTACAGAAGGCTATCAAAAAGCTTGTAGAATAAATTTAGATATGCAAAAGATATCAAGAGCAGTAGCTGAGATGGCTTATCTTAACAAATGGGAACCGTGCATTGATTTAATGGCTGAGAAAATCCCTGAATGTATAGCTGTGCGAGATTTAATTGATAAAGAGAAGTCTATTCAAGTTTTATTTATAGCATTATTTCATTATGGGAATCCGTATGTTATTTCATCTGAACTAGAAGCAAGTTTGGGTTTTATAGATATTGCATTAGCTCCAGATTTATTGCATTATCCTGATATGCAAGATGCTTATCTGATAGAACTAAAATATCTTACAACAGATGAAGAATACACAAAAGCAAAAGAAAAGCAATTTATCAAAAAAGCAAAAGAACAACTTGCGAAGTATGCAAAGGATAAAAATATCCAAAGACAATGGCAATTACTGCCAGAGGGAAGAATTAGATTAACAAAATTAATCGTAATTTTTCAAGGTGCAGAAATGAAATATAAAGGAATTGTTAATTGTTAATTGTGTAGGGTATAATGAAAAAAAGGTTTAATGCAATAATTAGTTCTTTAGCAGATATTTTTTTCGCATACCCCTGCCCTGTATGTAAAAAAAATCTTGATATAAAACATAATGTTATTTGCGAAGTGTGCAAAAAAGATATTGTCTTTTTCTCAGATCCCATTTGCGATATGTGCGGAGGAGAACTTGATGGACTTTTAGATATTTGTTCCAAATGTATTGTAAATGATAAACCTTCATGGAATTCTGCAATTTCTCTTTTTAGAATGGAAAAACTTGGGAAAGAACTATTGCATTTGTATAAATATAGCAAGCAAATAGAATTGGCACACCCTTTAGCTATTTTGGCTGCTGAACATATCAAAATAAAAAATATAGATTTTGATTTTGTTGTTCCTGTTCCTCTTTTTTGGCTAAGAAAATTAAAAAGAGGCTTTAATCAAAGTGATATTATATCAGAAATAATTGCAAAAAACTTAAATATTCCTTTAAATAACTCTTTAAAACGAATTAAAAATACAAAACAACAAGCAAAATTAGTTCGAAATGAGCGGAAAAAAAATCTTATTGGCGTTTTTTCTGTTTTAAAAGATGAAAAAATCAAAAACAGTAGTATATTATTAGTAGATGATGTTCTAACGACTGGTTCTACGCTATCGGCAGCTGCTAATGTGTTGCTAGAAGCTGGAGCTAAAAAGATAACAATATTTACATTAGCAAGAAGGTGAAAAATGGCTTTTTTTAAAAAGAACAAAAAATCACATTACTCGTCAATGCCATCAATAAAAAAGGTTGTAGCGGAAAGTAATGGAAAAATTAAGAAAAAAGAAATCCCTAAAGGTTTATGGGATAAATGTAAGAAATGTAGTGCAACTGTCTATACAGAAAAAAGAAAGGATAATTTGAATATTTGTCCTGAGTGTGGTTTTCATTATCCTTTAACTGCATTTGAAAGAATAGAATTGCTAACAGACAAAGATTCTTTTAAAGAAATTGATGAAAATATGGAATCAGTAAATGCTTTGAAATTTGAAGGAACTGCTTCTTATGATAAGAAACTTGAAGCTTCAAAGAAAAAATCTGGGCTTAAAGATGCTGTTATTTGTGGAACTGCTTTATTAGACAAGCAAAAGTATGCAATTGGAGTTATGGACTTTAGGTTTTTAGGAGCTAGTATGGGATCTGTAGTTGGCGAAAAGTTGACCAGATTAACCGAACTTGCAACTAAAGAAAATATGCCTCTTTTAATTGTTACTGCAAGTGGCGGTGCAAGAATGTATGAAGGAATGTTAAGTTTAATGCAAATGGCTAAGACTAGTGGAGCTTTAAAAAGACATCAAAATGCGGGTTTACCATATATTGTTATAATGACACATCCTACCTATGCAGGAGTAACTGCAAGTTTTGCATCTCTTGGAGATTTAACTATTGCAGAGCCTAAAGCCATGATTGGTTTCGCAGGTCCTCGCGTTATTAGAGATACTGCTCAATCTGTGTTACCTGATGATTTTCAAACTTCTGAATTTCTTTTAGAAAAGGGGATGATCGATAGAATTGTTGATAGAAAAGAACTTAGAAATGAATTATCTCTATATTTAGAGTATTTTTCAGGTTCTGTAAAGAAAAAAAGCAATAAAAAATAGCTTTTTATTGGACTTTTCGGTTTTTTGCATTAAATTATAACTATCTAAACCAAATTTAGATTCACATCGTCGTTGATTGTTAGACCTTTGTGTTAGGATTTTTTCTAACCGAGTCAGATGGGGAACCAAGCAGCTCATAGTTACTTATCCTAAGTGCAGAGGTTTTCTAGCAGTCAACGGCGGCTTTTTTATTCAAATTCCTATTCCAAATATTAAATATTTTTATAAATTAAATGTGAAATATGACAAATAAAAAAAATAACAAAGAATTCTTTAGGTTACTACAAAATAATTATCCATTGATTAAAAGCATAACTGAAAGAGGGATGCATTTTACAGGAAGAGATAATATTATTTCTTATATTTCTGAATTTTATGGAGAAAAAGATCAAGGAGTTCAAGCAAACAGTTTATTTGAGCAAATGCGTGATTGTGGGTTATTAGTCAAAAATCATTCTTTATGGTCTATCCCAAGTTATATAACTTTATTCATCCGCAAGCGTGAGGGGCGTGCAAGTTACACTAGTCAACATTTTGTAAATGCTTGTATTCAAGATATACGCACACATATATTTCGCTTAAACTCATATATTAATGCAACTAATATCTGTTCTGATGAGTTAATAAATGATATTTTTGCGATTGAAGATGTTTATCAACAACTTTCTGATGCATCACAAAACAATTGTCATAAAATATCAATGGATGTAACATCATTTCAACTAGATATATCTTTAGAAGTCTCTTCAAGAAAAATAGAGCAATTTCATGTTTTATATGATTCATATATAATGCCAATGCTTGCTGTTATTGTAGACTCAAGTGGCGAACTAGCTGAACTATCTCAAGAATTAATTGAATTATGTGATGAAATTTTAGTTAGATTTTCAAATATTGAAAATTTCACTTATCATCTGGAAGGACTTAAGAAGACTGTGAGAATAATACAAGACAGAATTGCGAGCAAAATATTACAAGCAAAAAATGAGTTAGATATTTTATTTGAAGTTTATCGTGAACATCATAGAATTGTTAGTGGCATCAATCATTTTTGGGAGCTTAAAATAGACGAAAATGATAATGAATTAGCTCAAATATATGAAAAGTATTTTAAAAAAAGTAACAAATTTAAATATTCTAACCCAAATGAAAGAAGTTTTACAAAATACAAAGATGCTTATCTTTATGAAAATAAGTTAAAAAAATGTCCACCACAAATAAAATTATTCTCAAATGATTTCAATTTAGATGCTGTAGCCCCCAAAGGTTTAATATCTTTTTTTGATATTGAAAAACGGTTAAAAGAAGAAAATGAGGTTGAATGTGTATTAGGTTGGTTAAATAAAATTTACCCTGCAGAAAATGCAAGTTTTTATGTAGAAAAATTATTTGAAATAGAAAAAAAATTATCAGAAAATATAACGATTTTAAATGAAGAAAAAACTTATTTACTTGGGACGGTTCAAGTAGATTTAAAAATAAGAAAGTATAACAATTAATAAGGAGAAGTTATTATGGTTAAAATTGCAGAAAAAAAATGTGGATTATGTGGAAAAAAAGGGAAATTAACAAAAACAAAATGTTGTGATGAATGGATTTGTGATGATACTGAAAATTATGTAATGTTTTCTTATGCTAAAAGCAGTTGCTATAGAAATCATGATAGATATACCCTTTGTGCCTTTCACTATAATGAAGGTCATAAAGGAAAGTGGCAAGATTGTAAAAAATGCAAAAAAGACTTTAAAGGAGAAGAGTATGCATATTTCACAACTAATGAATTTAATTTTGAGCCTCTAGAAGATGTTCCAGAATTTGAACCTACCTATTGTTCAAAATGTAACAAACAAATAAATATTGGTTACGACCCTCATAGTATGACTCCTAGTTCTAATGAATATGTTTATGCAAAGTGCTTCAGCTTTTAAGGAGAATATATGGAAACAATGTCGATTGAATTAAAATTGCCAGGAACTATCAAAGGGATATGGCGCAAATTAATACAAAATGGGCTTTATATATCATCCGATAATGAACGCGAATTATATAATGATATTTTGCGTAATGAAGATGATATAAGAAAATTTCTTGATATTTTTGACCATAAATTAATTATTCATAGTAAAGATTTTATCTTTGCCGAAGATACAAAAAATAATTTATTAAGAAAAAATCATGAACAACTCATTATCTTTTTGGCTGTATTCTTTGAGAAATATCAAAAATTAAATACAAATCCAGTAAATCCTTGGTATAATGAAATTGTAATATCTGTTCAAAATTTAAACAAAATGAATTTATATTCAACAGAAACTAGTGAACGAAGGTTATCTTCTGTTGGATTAGACGATGAATTAGACATTGTTAAAAAAGTTTTACAACCTGCATCTAGACAAGGTTTAATTCAACTTAATTTGAGTAATTCAGGAGATTTAGAAAATCTAGAACAAGCAAAAATTATTGATTTTAAATTTAATGCTCCTGTATATCGTTTTATTGATATGTTTTCAGAGCTAGCAGATATAAATAAAAAGGAGAATATAAAATGAGAAAAGAATTTAATGATACAGGTTTATGTGTGCCAAACAAGCACTATATGGTTGATACAACACCGCAATTAAAAGAAACTATTGAGCTAATTGAACGAGGTAAGTATTTTATAATAAATCGTCCAAGGCAATTTGGAAAAACGACGAGTGTGGGTTTATTGGAAAAAACACCTCTACTTAGTAATTATATTGTTTTGTCTTTGAGTTTTGAAGAGGTGTCAGATGCTATATTTGCAGAAGAAGGCTTGTTATGTAAAATGCTTATTGAATTAA
>JAOZMT010000176.1 GCA_029934175.1 Victivallales bacterium
TAACTGCTTATATAAAATTAACTAAACTCATTTTGTTCATTCTTCCTAGCATTTGCATTGAAGCCTGAAATGACTGTTCCATAGAAGATAAATTTGAAATAGCCTCTGCCATATCTAAACTTTCAATTTGCCCAAGTCTTTCAACTCCACTTAAATCAGATTTATTTGAATTTGAAATAAATTTTTCCCATTTTAATTGAGCCCCTGAATTATCAACAGATTTTTCTATAATATGCTCTAAGCCATCTTCCATATTCCCAAAACTTGTAGGTGTAGGAGAGTTACCAGCTTCTAATGTGTCTCGTAAAGTTATAAGTTCTGTAAAATAATCAGTTCCATTAAATTCTATTAATTTATCACCTGTAATCCCATAAGGATTAGTTGTAGAGCTTTTTGATACTTGAATATTTCGTTGTGTTGTAGAACCAACATAATTTGCAGCTGTTATTTGATTTGTTACAGGATCTCTTGTTAATGTAAAAGGCTCTGTATCTGTTTTTGTTCCACCAAATACAAATACGCCTAAATGTTTAGCATTCACTTGTAGGGCTAAATCCTCAATAATACCATCAATTTCAGAACTAATTGCTCCAAGAGCTGTTTCATCTAACATATCATTGTTTGCTTGAACTGTTAATTCACGAACTCTTTGCATTGATGAAATCATACTATCTTGTCGATATTGAGTTCCTTTCTCAAAACTATCTGCAAGTTCTGCATTTTTCCGCCATTGCTCGCTTTTTTTCATTTCATTTTTAACACTAGCTATTTCACTCGTATCACTAGGATTTTCAGAGCGTTTCAAATACTTTTTACCAGTAGCAATTCTTTCTTGTTGCGTAGCATAAGTATTTTGATGACCCATATTTGTTCTTTGCAAATTTTGTAGCAAAGCATTATCGTTAGCTCTAATTGTTAGATTCATAATATCCTCCTAAGTCAATCTTATGATTGTGAACTTTCCATATTAACATTTTTCAAAGCATGTAAATAATTTTGTAAATGTGAATTTAAATCCTTTAACATACTACTAGAATGAGTCCTTTTGTTCTTTTTGACATTTTTAGTTTTCATAATAACCATCTCCTTTTGTTTAAATTAATTGTAAAACCGACATTAACATATTATTAACTGTTGACATATATTTAGCCGAAGCTTGATATGCCCGTTGAATTTCTAACATTTCAATCATTTCTTCGTCTGTATTAACAGCACTTATTTCAAAAACTGCATTTTGGAACATTGTTTGAGTAGCATCGGCAGTTTCAGCTTTAGTTGCACTTAATTGAACTTCTTCTGCAATTCCGCCAAGTAACCTATCACTATGACTTAACAAGGTGTCATTATTTAAAGTTGCATTAGTTGCATCAAGAGCTTGCCACATAGCAACAGCATTGCTACCATCTCCAATATTTGCTGCATCTCCAGAACCATTCAACGCTAAATCTCTTGGGTCTGTCATGTGATGAGTTAAAATGTCTCCAGATGCAGGAGGTGTTCCAGATGCTGTAAACCAATCACTAACTCCAGGAGAATTACCATCTAAATCCAAACCGTTTGTATGAACAGCATTATCAATTCTTTGATTAAATTGAGCCGCATAAGTATGAAGATTATTCATTTCTTGAACACAAAATTCTCTAGCTTTAACATACCCTTGAATTTCCCCAGTTGTTAAATTTACCGCACTACCAACTCCTTTTGCATCGTGACCAGCAGCATTATCTGTAGCCCATTGAATTTCAGGAACTCCGCCAGCACCAACATTTATTTGTAAAGTTTCATTATTACTTTTAATAGCTGGATCTGTTGAGTCAACTAAAATATTTCCAGTAGGTCCACCTATGCGAATAGTATATCGAAAATCACTTTCTTCAGTTACATGAATGTCTGCAAGTTTTGCAATTTGAGAAACAATTATATCTCTATCATCTCGCATATCATTAGCAGTTTGACCTCTATAAGCATTTTCTTCATAAGTTCTAATTGTTTCATTTAACGCAGGTATTTGAGAAATAAGATTATTTAATTCATTTACCTTGTTGCTTATAGCTCCAGTTCCTGCTGTATAATCAGATATATTATCCCTAACTTTTCTTAAAGCTTCGTATTGTTGATTAAATTTATCAGCAACTGCATTACTCGCAGATAATAATGAAGTTCTATTGGGAATAGATTCAGGAGAAGTTCCAGCTTGTTGTAAAGCATTCGCAAAATCTTGAATAGCTTCACTTAATTGATTATCTCCACCTGGTCCTAAAAGGCTTTCCATATTTCCAACTTGCCTTGTATAAGTATTATGATAACTAGATTGTCCTGTTGATTGTCTTAAACTAGCTTCAAGAGCAGCATCATATTTTCGGACAACATTATCAACATGAACCCCTGTTCCATAAAATCCACCTTCTCCGTGAACCATAATGTTACTTTGAACAGTTGCCGATTGCCTATGATATCCAGCTTGCCCTGCACGAGCAATATTATTACCAGTAATAGCCATCTCTTTTTGTCTTGTCAAGAGAGAAGTCTTTCCTGATATTAATGCCATATCTAATCCTGAAGCCATTTTATTTCACCATTTAACCTATTTTGTTAAGAATTCGTGAGGTTTTTTTATAATTCATTTTACCTCTGCGACCATACACTTTGTTTGACTTACTTATCGCAGTTTCCGTGCCAGTCTTAACTAAAACACGATTTATTACACCTAAAAAACTTCTACTAAGGGAAATATTGCTTTCTCCAAGTTGCTTTACTTCCCTAGCCTCTTGCATAATGTCAGATTTTACAGCATTCATTTCTTCGTTAGTGTCGTTATTTGCAAATAAGTCCTTCCAAAGAAATCCATATTGTTCTAACTCTAACATCTTTTCTTGTTGCTTAGGTAATATTTCCCAAATTTTTGTTACATTTTTTGTAATTAACGCATTTCTTAAATCTACAGATAAGATTTTCAACTCTGCTAAAGTAGTTCTAACTTTGTCGTTAATTCCGCCTGTTTGTGTTAAATTGTTCATACTCTTCTCCCCATTGCTAATTTTGTTTCAGTATAAATCATATCTGCTAAACCAAGTAAACCTTGTTTTCCGATATGATGAGCTATTTGGTCGTTTGCCATATCTTTATATGCCTCACTTCCCTTATCTTTTTCTTCATTATCATTAATAGCCTGTGCAGCTTTTAATCCTTGTTTCATTATTTGTGAAGTCATTACAGCTTCAAAATCATTGCATGCTTGTTTTAACTGTGCATCTTTTATTTCATCAGCTTTTGACATTTTTTTGCTTGCCAAAGAATCTTGCTGACTTTGTTGAATTAACTGATTGTTTATTCCTGATATATTCATTTTATACTCCTTAGATTGACTCTAGTTTTGCGTGTAATGCACCCGCTTCTCTTAAAGTGTGAAAGATTATCATAATATCACGAGGCGGAACTTCTAAAGCGTTTAGAGATTTAACTAAATCGCCAATTGTTGTTGTTGTTGGAATAGAACGAATAATTCCTACTTCCTCAGTTGCAGTTGTTTTTTGGTCATTAACTTTTTCAATAGCTCCTGGAGCTAAAATACCTGGAGCAATAGCAACTTTTTCAGTATTTTTTATATCAATATTTAAATTTGCGTGAGTTAAAGCAACAGCAGATAATCTAACTTCTGCACCAATAACAATTGTTCCTGTTTTTGAATTAAATACAATTCTTGCTTCTTGATCGCTTTTAAAACTTATTTGTTCAACTTCACTAATAAATCTAGGAATTTTACCATTATCTTTATACTCTTTAGGAATTCTCACATCTATTGTAGATGAGTTTTTTGCAACACTTGAACAAGTAAATTGGTCATTAACAGCTTGTGCAAAATTCACGGCAGCAGTGAAATCTGGATTATTTAGATGATAAGTTATAATATCTCCATTCCCCCAACTTGCTCTTACATCTTTAGATAACTTTAAGCTATCAGTTAACATAGCAACTGTTGGATGATTTTTAATAATTTTATTACCGCCTTCACCAGTTCCACCAAAAGCATATCCTCCATTATTAATTGCTCCTTGTGCAGTTCCCCAAACAGTGCCATCTGTTCCTTTAACTGGCGTTAAAATCAATTCTCCTCCAGTTAATGAAGAACAATCTCCTATTGTAGATACAGTGGCATTTATTAAATCTCCTTTATTGGCTTCTCCACGAATTTTAGCTGTTATCATAACAGCTGCAATATTATTTGCTTTTATGTCATCTTCTGAAATCTTTATATTAAATTGATTTAGAGTATTTGCCATTGTTTTTTGAATTAATTCAGCATCACTATCTCCTGTTCCATTCAGACCTATTACGATACCATATCCTAATAATGTATGATTTTCATAGCCAGATAATCTTGCAACATCTTTAATTCTAACCTTTGCCCAATTTTGTGCATAAGTCGCATTTGCGAACTGTGCAATTGCTAGTAGTAGTAGTAATTTTTTCATTTTATGTTTCTCCTTGGTTAAAATGGGCTAATATATTGAAGAATTCTCCACACGAAACCAGATTTAGTTCCTCGTGTAACTTCTCCATCACTTTCATAAACAATATATGTATCTGCAATTTGATTAGAATTAACACTATTCGTAGCAGATATATCAACAGGTCTAACTAATCCTGTTACAATTAGTTTCACACTTTCATCATGCATTTTAAGCCTTTTATCTCCACGAATAACAAGAGTTTCATTATCCAATACATCAACAACTCGCACTGCGATAGTCATTGTCAAAGTTTCACCTGAAGAAGATGAGCCTGAACCAGAATAGCTAGAAGTTGCATCAACTGTATAAGCTGGAATTTGATTGAATAAGTTTGTAAAGTTATTAAAAGCTTGCCTTCCAATATTTGGGTCACGAACATTAAAACTTCCACTATCTACATTATTTGGATGAGCACTTGCCATTGTTGGAGCTGATGAGTTTGCTGATGCTGTTTTTCCTGTTTTAATATCATCGCTCTTTGTATGTCCCATAGATTCATTAACTACGACAGTTAAGATATCACCTACCTTCCAAGCTCGGTCATTAGAATACATTAACCGTGCCATTTTAATTTCATCAGTTGCCATAAGACAATTAATGGTAATCGCTATAATTGCGACTTGTGCAATTCTTTTCATAATTTTACTCCTTTTTTTGTTTTTTATTTACAAATTGCATACTTCGCAAAAAGTGTGCCAAAAATAGAAAATAATAAAAAATGTTTAATTTTTTTAGACAAGATAACAGGATTTTCAGGAAAAACAAGATGAATATTTGAAATTTTAATAATCTCATATTTAACTACAAAAAAACTCAAAGTTTTATAAAAAAGATAGCAAAGATGTAATTGGTAAGATTTTATGAAAAATATTTTATAGAGTTAATGAAATTATAAATTTTAATTAGTTTTGTTTTAGTTATTAAAAAATCCTGTTAATCCTGTTAATCCTGTCTAAAGAATCACTAGACGAAGTTAGGAACAACGCCTGTTTATTTGAGTCTATCTGTGGTTCAGTTAATTATTTACATTTTTAATTATTAAG
>JAOZMT010000177.1 GCA_029934175.1 Victivallales bacterium
TTTTTCTCCTTTTATACATTAAAAACCATTATTCTATGATTTGTCCTTTCTTTCCATTTTGTCCTCTTTTGCCATTCAGCCCTGAAACTCCAGATTTTCCACTTTGCCCTGAATATCCATTTCTGCCAGATATTCCATTTCTACCACTTCTTCCTTTTGCCCCACGATTTCCAGTTTTTCCAGAAGTTCCACCAGGCATATTAGAAGTTTGACTGTAATATGCTTGTCCTCCAGCCCCCCCAATGCCGCCAGCACCACCTATTCCACCAGAACCTCCAATTCCTCCCATTCCACCAGCTCCACCTATTCCATAATCACCTCTAGCTCCTGCTTTTCCACCTTTCCCACCTTTCCCTCCAGAACCTCCAGATATATTATAAACAAAATTACTTTTAATCAAATTTTGAAAATTCAAATCATTGTCAATAGAAAGATAAATTGTTGCACCATCACCACCATTTCCACCATCGCCACCATTTCCGCCATTTCCACCATTTCCACCATTTCCACCATCTCCACCGCTTCCTCCAGGTTTACCATCAGAACCATTTCCACCAGCACCACCATCGCCACCATTTCCACCATTTGTACCTGAACTTGTAGCTGTTGCATTTATGCCATCAACACCACGAGTTCCATTTACTCCTGCTGTTCCACATCTACCGTCTATACCTTTTCTCCCACACGCACCATTTCCGCCATTTCCACCATTTCCACCATCACCACCATTTCCACCTTGTCCGCCAATTCCCCCCTTAGCAACAATTTGAAGTTTTTGTTGTGCATTAAAAATATATGTTTTTGAGGCATTATTGTATTTATAAACCATTTTCGTTAGGTTGATATCTCCAAAATAGTTAAATTCTTTAGAAAATGCAAGTTGTATCGTGCCTACATTTTGCCCATCATCTCCACTTCCTCCTTGTTTTCCATTTTCTCCATTACACCCATCACTTCCATTCTGCCCATGAATATTGTTTTTATGTGGATAGCGTTGTTTATTATGCGAATAGTATTTTTTCTTAACATAAGTTTTGCCATCCATACCATCTAAACCTCTTTCTCCAGACAATCCGCTTCTTCCATTTTGTGCAGAAAAATTAATATACTTTTGATAATATGTATAGTCTGGTTCTATATTTAGTTCGCCGAACTCTTGCCTTCCATTTAATTTTGCTTTAATATTAAAACCTCTTAATGAATTTTCTGGATATTGTTGATTTGTATATGAAACTGTTCCATGTGCTATTTTAAGTTCGCTTGTCGTTTTATTATTAGCATTTTCAATGAAAAAATCTATATTATTGTTATCTATTTCATAAATTTCTTTTTGTGCATACGGATATTGTGATGTGAAAAACATTTTTCCATCATTCGTTATAATAACAATACGCTTTACAACTTGTAACTTCCCACTTTTATAAACAGGAATGCTTATATTTTTTTTATAAGGTAAAATTGCAATCTTTGATATAGGACCTATTCTTTCAGATAAAGAATGTGGGGGGGTGAATTTTTTTGCATTGAAAATTATATTAGATAATTTATCTTCATTTAATTTTATTTTTTGATTAAAAACACTTCTTTTATTCTGAATCTGATAATTTGTAAAGACAAAATTACTAGGCACAGCTGGGATATCAATATATTCTAATTTTTCCTGAGCAGATATAGCAGTTATATGAAAATATATAAGACATAGAATAGTTATAATTTTTTTATAGTTATCCATTATTCATCTCCTAATAAGTTGGTCCAGCGGTTTGATAATTGTTCTGTTATGTATTCCATCTTTTTTTCATCATCTTTATATATTTCAAAAAGTAATTTTGTTGCAACCAAACTTAAATTATCTTTTTCATTTTTAGCAAAAGGCATAACTTTTTCTAGAATTTTACTATTGTGTTTTTTTATTAAAATAGGATTTTGTTTAAGAAATTCACCAAATATAAAAATTTTAGTTGGCTTTATATCACTGTCCACAAATAATATATCCAGATAGATATTAGTTATATCATTTATATCAAACAGTTCTATATTACCTAATACAACATCCATAAATTTATGATTATTACTAATAGATAAATTTTTAATAAACTCTAAAAACTTTATATCATAACTATTATTTCCTTGTGATTTTTCATATTTATATGCATTGATCGCAAAGTTAATATATTTAGAATATCCATAAACTAACTTTATATTTCCTGTGTTCTCTAAAATACCAGCAAGTAAATACTTATTATTTTGTGATGATAAAATATTATTTAAATAACTAAGCTGTTCACTATAATCTGCACGATTCGCAATTTTATTATAAGAATGAGATAATAATTCAAGAAACTTTGTTTTATTTTGTTTTGAAGTCTGCTTGTCTTCTAAAAAATAATTTATATATAAAAAGTCTTGCTGTAGCTGTTTTGAATTAGACTCATACTGAAAATAGTTTGATTGTAGGTAATTTATCATTTCATTAGGAAAAAATAAACTGCATAGATTATAATATTCCGTTCTATTTTTTGCTGATTGTTTTAAGACATACAACTCCATATTTTTTCTAATAGATTTTTTGAATTGTAGTAAAATATTATTGCAATAATTGGGATTAAATAATGCTTTTTCATTTAGATACATCAAACCTTTTTTATTCTTTAAATATAATTCTGGTTGATTTATATCATTTAAAAAATTAACAAGTCCAATTGTTTTAAAAGCCTCTAATAAATATATGTTTGGTTGGTTTATACAAAAATCTAAATATGTCGAAGGAGATATCTCTAAAAGCATTATTCGAATTCCTTCCGATTTATTAGCATTTAGCTTTAAATTATTTATCAAAGATATAAGTTCTAATTTACTCGCATCATTAGTCATAATAAAATTAACTTGCCACTTTAGCAAAGATTCTTTAATTGTTATTTCACTTGCTGATTTGATTGATTGATGTAAACTTTCAAATGTTGCATAATTAGATAAAGTATATTGAATTGCTTGTTGTGTTTTATATTGTTTTTCATAAATTTCATTTAGTGTAAAAGTGTGTAATATAGCTAGTTTAGATACAATTGTTGCACTATTCGCAATTTTTAATCTTTCAGCCTGGTCTATCAAAAATTTCAAATAAATATTGTTTAGTTCATAATTATATGGATAAGATGCAGAGGTAATAGCATCTAAAATAAATAAATCATTATTTTTGTTATTCATTTCAATCAAACATTTTAAGGCAATAGCCTTTGTATGAGCATTAGGGTTTACTTTGAAAAAACTAGAGTCTGAAATGTTTGGTTTATTGAAAATAGTTTTTAGTTTAGAATTAAAAATTTGCAATCTTTGGTTAGATTTAGGAAGTTTGTTAGCTAAAAAACTTCCTGTTTCCATGGCTTCACAATAAACGATTAAATCACTATTATTCTCATTTAAAAACTCAATGATTTTATTTAAATTGTCATCAATATCTTGAATAGAAGATAATTCATTTCTCATTTGACTCAAATCTTCTGTTGTCATTTTACAGCTTGTAAAGAAAAGGATAAGAGCAAGGCTAATTAATCTGAGAAAATATCTATTCATTACCGTCTCCTATTTTTTATTTTTTTCCTTGCTTTTTTATCAATTAATTTATTAATTTTTTCATCAAGAGTTTTCGGGGGAACTTTCTTATCAAGAACTACGATATGGTCTAATTCAAGATAATATGAAATAACTCTTCCTTTCTTATTTTTTTGTCTAAATTCACGAACTTTACCGTAAACTTTTACATATTTATTTTTTTGTATCTTAGGGATGGTATCTTTGAAATCTCCACTTTTTTTCACTATAACAGGCAAATTAAGCGGTTGCATATTTAGTGCAAAATATTTTTTATCAGATTTCCCATTTTTCACAAGCACCTGTGGGAATGCCAATAACAAACCTGAATACAAGCCTTCAAAAGCTATTTTCTTATTTTTATAATCGTCAAGAGTTATTTTTAATATATTTAATTCTACATCGGCGTAAGGTTTAGTGTCAAATTCTTTTGATGATTTTCCACTTGCAATATTTACTAATGTAGCAACTACGAGTGCTAATATAATTTTACTTTTCATTATTCCTCTCCTTTTTTAAATAATCTTATTTCTTGAACTTCTATAACAGGTCGCTTCCAATCTTTGACACGACATTCTATTCCCTTAATTATAATATGCTTTCGTTCCCAATCTCCTAAATTAATATTTTTACTATGCAAATATGCGATAGGATAATACTCCCCATCCAGCTTTGTAACTAAAGCATGAGTTACATACGCAGCACCTGGATTCACAGGTAAAATAATACCTGGGTAAGCTGATATTGTTGATTTGCCTGTAAAAGGTAAATCTATCTCGTTTTCAGTTTCTTTAACTTCCTCTTCTTTTACTGTTTTTATAGGTTCTTTTTCCAATTCAGCAATATTATCTAAAGCTTCAGTTGCGACATTTACAATCATAGAATTTTCTATAAATTTTTCATCTACAGTTTCTTGTAGCACTATATCATCTACTGTTTTCTCTGTATCTGTTGTAACTTCGACATCAATTCCTTTTGAAAGTTGGACAATTTCTTCTTTTGATAAGTAATTAGTCTTATTTTTATCTTCTTCTATCTTTTCATGTTCCATTTCAATTTCTTTTACAACAACAGGTTGAATAATTTCATCAAGTTTAATATATTTAGATGCAACCCATGCTGTTAGATTTTTTGGTACTTGAATTTTAACCCAATCTTTTTTGCTATCATCTAGAATTATAACTTTTGACTGAGCAGGTAAATTGCAATAAGAGGAGAACTCAATACCTGGACCAGCACGCAAATTTACAATTTTATTTGACACAGATTCGGTAATATATTGTTTAGATATCCAAACGGAGCTTGTATTAGGAGCAATGATTTCCAACCATTCTTTCTCAATTCTAAGAACTGTTACCTTTGTTCCTTTTATTAATGATGCTATTTTAGTATATTTCGTATTAGGCTTGACTCTAACATTTAATTTAGTTGCAGTAACAATCCCAGTCCTAATAGTTTCAGCCTGTGAATTATGAGAGAACACTACTAATAAACCAAATAATATCATTTGTATTTCCAATCTTTTCATTTTATTTCTCCTTTGTGGTATAAGTTTAAATTATATCAATTCTTTATAGTATATTTCAAACTATACTGCACAATTCGCAAAATTCAAGGTCTTTCTTAAGAAAAAAATGAATATCCACCCTCAAAATTAAAAAAAATCATTTATTATGTGAAAATTAGCATTGTTCTTAACGCTATTCATTATTTAGACAGCATAAAAACATTGGGGTTATTTTTAACTTCGTCCAATGAATATGATTTTTTTAGACAGGATTACAGGATTTTCAGGATAAACAAGATGAATATTGAAAATTTTCATAGTCTATGACATCTAGGAATGGGATTTTAAATTAGATTTATTCTATTTTATTAATCTATAAGCACACGAGGCACGGATTTTATTATGAGACCATTTTAGGATTGTTGGATTGC
>JAOZMT010000178.1 GCA_029934175.1 Victivallales bacterium
ATTTCCCAGTATCTAAACATCCTGCCACTGAGACGGATGGCACTCCGTGTAAGACTTTGTCATAAGATGATATTTTTGCACACTTAGCTAAAGAATTGTATTACTATGGCTTCAAACGACTCTAGTTTTAGTAAATATATACCTCTTAAAAACTTGTTTTATCATTGAAATATGATATATTATAAAGATATATTTATAATAATAAAAAACATAGGATATTTATGAAAGAGGAAAATTTAAAAAGACAGAGCTTTTTTAGGCTCTTAAAATATACAAGAAAATATAAGATACGCTTATTTATTGGTCTGATTTCAGGCTTTATGGTTGGAGGAAGTTTATTAGGTGGTCTTGTATGGTTGCCAAATCTTATGTTTGGTGTTGATGCAAAAAAAGAAGTTTCAAATCTAGTAAAACAAGAACTATCTATATCAGATGAACCAAAGGTAAATTTAGAAACAAAAACATCTGCGATTAGTGCAGATGAAGAAAAAAAAGAAGAAGAAACTCTGCAAATAAGAGTTTTAACTAAAATTGCAAATTATTTAGATGTTCCAGTTAAAGATAAAGCAGGGAATGTAACTTGGCAATTATTTGCAGTATCAGTTCTTGCATTTCTTTTACTTATTGCGTTTCGTGCAACTTGCATATATTTAAATAGATTTTTTATGCGGTGGGTTGGAGCTAAGGTCGTTGCAGATTTAAGAAATGAGGTCTTTAAAAAATTAATGACTCAATCATTACGATTTTTTGGAAAAAATGATACTCCACAATTAATAAGTAAATGCACAAATGATACTGCAATGTTACAGGCTGCTATTGCTAGCACTATTGCTGATGCAACACGATGTCCAATTGAAATTCTTGCTTGTATTGGCTCAATATATATCGTTTGTAGTCAAGAAAATGATTATTCTTTAATTATTATTCTATTTTTCATCTTACCTCTTTCAATTCTTCCTATTTTACTTATAGCAAGAAAAATTCGTAAAATATACCAAGTTGCGTTTAAAAAAATAGCTATTGTTGTTGCAAGAATGTATGAAACTTTTACAAATATTAAATTAGTAAAATCTCTACATAACAGTGATTCTGAAATCAAACGCTTTGAAGAAGCAAATGATATATATTTTAAAACTATTGTGCATGGCTTAAGAATTCATCTTCTAATGAACCCTTTAATGGAAGTTTTTGCTCTTGGAACAATTCTTATCTTTTTTGTCTATGCATATAGTCAAAATATTGAATTAAAAGTTATTATGACTCTCATTTTTTCTGCGGCTGCTGGATATGAACCAATAAAAAGATTAGCTAAAATTACTACTTATTATCAAAGAAGTATGGCTGCTGCAGATAGGTATTTTGATTTACTAGACAATGACCCTGATGTAGTTGAAAAAGAAAATCCTATTGTTTTAAAGTCATTTGAAGATAAAATTCAATTCAAAAATGTTAATTTTTCTTATGTTGAAAATAAACAAATTTTAAATGATATATCTTTTGAAATTAAAAAGGGTGATATAGTTGCATTTGTGGGAGCTACAGGTTCAGGGAAAAGCACTATTGCTAATTTAATTGCGAGATTTTATGATACAAATTCTGGGACAATAACTATTGATGGACATGATATAAAAGACTTACAAATTAATTCATTACGAGATTTAATTGGAATTGTATCACAAGAGTCTTTAATGTTTAATGAATCCATAAAATACAATATTGCTTATGGACAAGATTCTGCGACTTATGCAGAAATAGAAGAAGCCGCGAAAAAAGCAAAGGCTCATGAATTTATAGTTGATTCTAAACATGGAGGCTATGATTCAGTTGTAGGTGAAAAAGGAAATAAATTAAGTGGTGGCGAAAAACAACGAATAGCTATTGCACGAGCTATCCTTAAAAATCCACCAATTCTTATTTTAGACGAAGCTACAAGTGCTTTAGATACTATTACTGAGCGACTTGTGCAAGAGGCTTTAAACGGAGTTATGGAAGATAGAACAGTTTTTGCTATTGCACATAGATTAAGCACAATTAAACACGCAGATAAAATTATAGTTCTTGATAATGGAAATATCGTAGAGCAAGGAACTCACGATGAGTTGCTTGCTATGAATGGTCGTTATAAAATTTTACATGACACAAAATTTGATTAAAAAATGAAGACTTTTGAAGAATGTGAAAAGTATATTTATGACTTGAGTATGTTCGGAATCAAACTTGGATTAGAGCAAACTCAAGAACTTTTCGATAGTGTTTTAAAAGATTATGATTATTCATTAAAATATATTCACTTAGCTGGAACGAATGGCAAAGGCTCAACGGGAGCTATGTTATCTGCAACATTATCAGGAGTTGGATTTAAAGTTGGTTTATACACTTCACCTCATTTAAAAAAAATTAATGAAAGATTTAAAATTAACGATGAAGAAATATCAGATAAAAATTTTGTTAAAATTGTAAATATTATTTTTCCCTATATTGAGAAAATGAAAAAAGCTGGGCATTGTCCAACATATTTTGAAGTAGTTACAGTTTTAGCCGCTTTACATTTTTACAAAGAAAAAGTTGATTTTGTGATATGGGAAACTGGAATGGGAGGGCGATTTGATGCAACAAATATCATCACTCCTATTTGTTCGATTATAACAGGTATATCACTTGATCATCAAAGTTATTTGGGGAATACTATTGAAAAAATAGCTTATGAAAAAGCTGGTATTATCAAAAAAAATATTTCTATATTTTGTGCCGATATGCATAAAGATGCTTTAGTTGTAATAAAAAAAGAAGCATTTGCGAAGTGTGCAGATTTGAAATTAGCTAATAGTTATGAATTAACTAACGAAGAAATTATTATAGAAGATAATTCATATTATCAAAAGTTCTCAATAAATGGTTTTGATATCAAATTATCATTAAATGGTAAATATCAATTATTGAATGCTAAACTTGTTTTTATGGTTTTAGAAAAATTATCTAAAGACTATAATTTTTCATTAAAAAAAGCATTATTAAATTTATCAAAAGTAGCATGGAAAGGCCGCTTTCAAATTTTAGAAAATGGAGATGTTATTGATGGCGCACATAATATTGAAGCTATGCAATTATTAGTTAAATCATTGAAAGAATATTTTCCTAGTAAAAAATTTACAGTAGTATTTGCGAACTATGCAGATAAAGATACTGCTGATATTTTAAAAGAGGTTGCACAAATCGCAAAGAATTTTATATTTACTTCAATAAATAATACACGGACAAGTTGCACTCCGCAAGAGCTTGTTGATTTGTTGAAAAAAGTTTCAAATGTTCCTGCACAAATCGCAAATTCTATTGATGATATTCAAGATTTTAATTATAAAGAAAATTTCTTATGGACAGGTTCATTATATTTAGTTGGAGAAATTTGCTGACATATTTCAAAGAAGTATTTTTTTTATTTCTTTAGCAATACTATCAGATGTAAGTTTGTATTCTTTTTTAATTTCATTTGTTGATCCATGTGGGACGATATCAGTTCCCCATCCAAAATGTAAAACACCTTTATGTTTGGTGTTGATTAAAAGTTCATCAACTATTGAACCTAATCCTCCTTGGACTTGACAATCTTCTATTGTAATTATTGGCATTGTTTGCGATGTGTGCAATAATATTTCATTATCGAAAGGTTTTAGAAATCTTATATTAATAATTGTAGGATTTATTCCTTTTAATTTTAAAAGTTCGCCCACTTCTATAGCTGTTTTGACTTCATTTCCAACTGCACAAATCGCAACTTGTTTTCCTTGTTGAATGACTTCAGCTTTTCCCCATTTTATTTCTACTGGGGAGTCATCTTCGTTGAAATTATTACCTGATGAACCTTTCGGATATCTTATAATTGTTGGAACTTTTTTGTTATATGCAGTAAATAACATATTTTTCAACTCAGTTTCATCTTTCGGTTGTAAAATTGCAAGATTTGGCATATTTCGCAAAAATGAAACATCATGAATACCATGGTGCGTAGGTCCATCATCAACAATTCCTGCACGGTCCGCACATATTATAACTGGTAAGTTTTGTAAACAAATATCATGAAAAATATTATCTAAAGAGCGTTGAATAAAAGTTGCATAAATCGCAACAATTGGAGTAATATTTTGTGCGGCAAGACCTGCAGCAAAGACTAGGGCATGTTCTTCTGCTATTCCAACATCAAAAAACCTTTTTTCATACTTTTTAGCAAAGTCAGATAACCCAGTGCCTTTTGCCATAGCTGCACAAATCGCAACAATATCATCATTTTTGTCAGCAAGTTGAACTATAGATTTACCGAATGCAGATGAAAAAGTTTCTTGTTTTGAAGTATTTATTAAATCTCCAGTTTTTGGATCAAAACTAGATAGTCCATGAAATTTTTCTGGACAATTCTCGGCATGCTTATAACCTTTTCCTTTTTCAGTTAAGACATGAATAAGACACGGCTCATTCAAATGTTTAATATTTTCAAAAGTTTGAAGTAAATCTGATATATTATGTCCATCAACGGGACCAAAATATCTCAATCCCATTTCTTCAAAAAACGCCCCAGGTAAAATTATACTTTTAACAGCTTCAATAAATTTTGTTATTTTTGAATGAATAAATTTACCACTAGGAAATTTATCCAAATTGTTTTTTATGAAATTTTTAAAGGTGTTATAGCAAGAGTCAGCTATTATTTTATTTAGATACTTAGGAATTGCTCCAACATTGCCAGAGATAGACATTTTATTGTCATTTAAAATAATTATTATATCCTTTGTTGCTTCTGAAACATTATTTAATCCCTCAAGGGATAGCCCACAATTTAAGGAACCATCTCCGACAATAGCCACAACTTTTTCATTAGTGCCTTTTAAATCACGAGCCGCAGCCATACCAACAGCTGCACTGATCGCAGTTCCTGCATGACCAGCACCAAAAGCATCATATTCTGATTCTTTTTTTGAAAGGAATCCAATACATCCATCTTTTTCTCTAACAGTTTTGAAAAAATTAGCTCGACCAGTAAGAATTTTATGGACATAACCTTGATGACCAACATCCCAAACAAATTTATCTGTAGGAGTGTCAAAAATTTTATGTAAAGCGATAGTAAGTTCAACGACCCCTAAGTTAGGAGCAAGATGTCCTCCATTTTTAGATACCGTTTCAATTAGTTTTTCTCTTATTTCTAATGCTAAATCATCAATTTCTTTTATATCTAAAGATTTTAAATCTTTAGGGCTTTTTATTTTTTCTAAAATACTCATATTTTATTTAAAAGCCAAATTCAGGTTGTATTATACCATAATTTCTTCTTCCTTCTTCATTCTCTTTTTCCTTTTTTTCTTCAGCTTCTATTTCAGCTTCTATATCTTTCTGTATTTCATCGTCAGACAAAGGTTTTTCAAGATTTTTAGAATTAGTGCTAACAGCATTGTTCCACACAAGTTGTTCTTTTGCAATTCTCGCACCAGCAAGCTTTTGTTTTTCTGCAAGCTTTTGTTTTTCTGCAAGCTTTTGTT
>JAOZMT010000179.1 GCA_029934175.1 Victivallales bacterium
GAAAACAAGCAATAAAACTTGCGAAGCAAAAAGTAACGCAGACATCTTGTCTGCAAAGTTCAGCAGGCATCCTGCCTGCTGTGCGTCGTTTGCGTAGCAAACAAGCACAAAAACTTAATCTGTTGCTTACAACTTAAAACTCTTTTTTGCCTCACAATTTTTTGTGCTTCACACACGCCAGGCAGGATGCCTGCGTTACTTTGTTTGCCTTACTCTAAACTTAGTCCTTATTTGTTGTATCCCTAAAGCATTGTTCGCAAAAATTCTATTGATTATTGAACAAGACGAAACCCGAAATGTTACTACTCATAAAAAAACTCTTTCTAATTATTCTGCTCTTAATTATTCTGCTTAACAAGAAGAAATTTAAATCAAATTTTCAAAATAATTCTGTCTATCTTGAAAATCCTGTTATCATGTCAAAATAATTAAAGCATTCGCAACTGTTTTTGAAGAAAACTCCTTCTAAAAATAAAAAAAAATAAAAAAAAAGGAAAAAAAATATAAAAAAGTTTGAAAAATGGATTATTTGTTATATATTTAGGCAAAATTATTTAAATTAAACAAGGAGATATTATGAAAAAATCACTAATTTTATTATTGCTAACTACTATGCTAGCAGGGGTTCTTAATGCACAAGATGTAACTAAATGGACATTTTCCGACATGGAACTTGATCTTAAGTTCGTTCCTACGCCACTTCTAACATCAAATACCAATCTTAATTTGCCAGGAACGAAAATTGAACAAAGAAAATGGCTCTTGGTTACTTTAATGTATACTACTCCTGAAATTTATTTAAAAAAAGAAGATAATAGAATCTTAAGCTACGACAATTTAAAAGTGTCTATGAAAGTTATTGCTAAAAATGGGAAAAAAGAAAATTGGTCAGAATTGTTTTCAGGCGATATTCAATATGAATTTATTTCTACTGATGGAAATAAACATATTGCTCTTGGATTTATCCCGCCTCAATATATAAAACGATTCCTAAATAAAGTTGGAGAAAAAAAAGGTGATGTTAAGGATAATTTTATTGCATTAGTAGAAATTAAAGATAGTAGAGATATGGTTGTTGCTGCTGCTGTTTTACAAGATGGGAAATCTGAAGCTATGTATAGTGCTCCAACTGGAAATAAAATTGAATTTAATAAATACAAAGGTGGTAAATTGAAGTCAAATCCTATTATTCAAAAAATAAGATCTAATATTGAGAAGTTTGAACAAAATATAAGAAGAAAAAATGATCATAGAGATTTAATTCTTGATAGAGGTCAAACTCCTTGGGAATATTTAGAAATGGATAGATTAGAAGTTTTAAAACGCGATACTAGAAGATAGGATATTATAAATATGGCTAACTTAAACGAAACATTAGTAATTGATATTGGTAGCGAAAGTTTAAAAGCTACCGAATTTTCATATCCTCAAGAAGGTGGTATGAGAATTGAAAACTTCGCTTTCATTGAATATAGCAACGATGAGAGTGATGATGATATTTTTAATTCTTTAGGAATACATCTTAAAACTTTAGTCGAAGAAAATGACTTTACAGCAAAAGATGTAAATATTTCTGTATCTGGGCAGTCAGCTTTTGTTAGGTCTGTTAAATTACCTATTGTAGGAGATGACCTAAGTCAAATAAAGCAGATGGTAGAATATGAAGCACAACAAACTGTCCCATTCCCAATAGAGGAAGTTGTTTGGGATTATCAGTTAATTAAAGGTGAGGAAGAAGATTCAGAAACTGAAGTTGTTTTTGTTGTTGTAAAAAATGATATTATTGAACAAATTACAAATGCAATTGAGTCTGTTGGTAAAAGCGTAAAAGCTATTGAAGTATCTCCAACTGCGTCATATAATGCTGCAAGAGCAAATGGTATAGGTGAAGAAGAATGTTCTTTAATATTAAATATTGGTGGAAAATGTTCAACTCTTGTGTTTATTGATGGAAATAGATTTTATGTTAGATCTATTCCAATTGCAGGAAATACTATAACTCATCAAATATCTAAAGAATTTGGAATATCATTCAATGATGCAGAAGAAATGAAAAGGAGACATGGATTTGTTGCTCTAGGTGGGGCTTATGAAGAACCTGATTCTGAAGTTGCTGCTACGGTTTCTAAAATAGTTAGAAATGTTATGACTAGGTTACATGGTGAAATAAATCGTTCGGTTAATGTATATAGATCTCAGCAAAAAGGCAAAAAACCACAAAAACTCTTTTTATCTGGCGGAAGTTCGGTTATGGCATTTACACCAAGATTCTTTTCTGATAAATTAAGAATCCCTGTAGAATACTTTAACCCATTCCAAGTCGTAAGTTTATCTGAAGATATTGATAAAGAATATTTAGCTGAAGTTGCACACATGTTCTCTGAAATGATTGGTTTAGGACTAAGAGTGATGACTGTTTGCCCCGTTGAAATATCATTAGTTCCTGAAGATGTGAAAAAGGCTCAAGACTTAAAGAAAAAAACTCCGTTTTTCTATGCAAGTGCTGCATCTTTACTTTTATGTTTAGGTATTGTATACTGGGGGGTAGATAGAAGAACTGGTAAAGAAGTTCAAATTCAACAAAACTCGCAACAAATTGTTGAAACTGCTGAAGCATATAAATCTAAAATTGATAAACTTTTAATTGAAAAAGCTAATATTAATGAAAAATATCAAGTTGCAGTGGATATTATAAAAAAACGAAAAGATTTACCTGAATTAATGAATAAAATTCAATCTTTAATACCTAATTCTATGTGGTTGACAACCTTGAATTTAAGTAATTCATCTAGTTCTGAAGCAAAAAAAGTAAGAGTTGCTCCAGTAAGGACTAGAGGTTCTAGATTTGGTCGCAGTAGAGGATCTCGTGCTGCTACTAAGCCTACAACTAAAACCTCTGCTAATGTAACTCAAATATCATGGATTAATATGGAAGGACATTCTCTTTATCCTGCAAACTCGCAAAATGTTATTTATTTTCAAGAATTTAAGGATAATTTGAAAAACTCAGGCTTATGTAGTGAGTTTAGTGAAAATCAAAAATTTGCTAAGGAAGTTCAAGGTAATAATATCAGTGAATTTAAATTATCGGCAAAATTAACTCAACCTATAAAAAAATAGAATAAGGAATTTATTATGGAATTATTGAAAAAAAATATTGTTTTAGCGGTTATTATAGCTATTTCGCTTATTGTTTCTGGAACTATGATTTTTATTGTTATTGGAAAACAGTCTCAAATGAAAGATGCTATTGATAAAGTTAAAAAATTAGGTTCTAGGGCTTCTAAATTAAAAAGTGAAAAAGAAGCTCCTGTTGCTGAAACAGTGAAACTCATAGAAAAAGATATTGATACTATAACTGCGATTAAAGAATCACTATATAACAAATTTGGACAACCAAGACGAAATGCTTTAATGGCATTTATTGAAAAATTAGGTTCTTCTGAAGTTGAGTTTATTGAAAAATGGAATAAAAGCAAGTCAAAAAAAACTTCTATTGCTTTAAATAGTTATCTAGTGTCTAATTATCCACAGTCTTATGAAATTGCTTTAAATAGTTTTAAAAAGGAAGTGGCTAAAACTACAGTCCTTGAGGTTAATAGCTCTAATATACATGATTTACTTTTAGAAGCTTTGGGTATTCAAAGAGTTATGAAAGATACTGTATGTTCTATTTTTGTTAAAAATCAAAAAGAAGCGTTGGCTAATTTATTACTTTCAAATGAAATAGAATGTAACGATGTAAGTGATTTTACTTTTCAAATATACAATGATGATAATCTTCCTAAAGAAACTGACTCTTCAATGATTGCAAGACAATTTGTGTATATAAATGATATTGTAATGCGTGTTCAAAAAGCTAAACTGAAAGCTATTAAAGAATTTACTAGAAAAGATAAAGGGTTAAATGGGACTATTGATAAAAATGGATTTATGCGATTAAAGTATTCTTTAACGGTTAATGGGGAGTTAGAAAATATTAAAACTTTTATAAATTCATTAACTGAGGCTGCTAATAATAATATTATTTATATAATTAGTGATATTAGCCTTAAAAGAAATGTTGATACTGTTCAAGGGTTAAATGATAAAAGAACTTTGAATTCTAATATAGATGAAGTTGCTCGTAAAAAAATTGAAAAAACTTCTTTTAAACAAATTAAAACAGATGATATTTTAGGTATGCTCCCAAATTATGGTGTGCCTATTGTTGGTGTTGATAATTCTTTAAACAGTGTTATCGAATTTGAAACATATATCTTTGTCGGAAAAATTAAATAACTAATAGGAGTTTTAAATATGGATATTTTAAAAAATAATTATGAAAAAATGATACTTGCCACTCTTCTACTTTTCTTTGTAGGATCTTTATTCTGGCTAATTACTATTTTAACTGCAAATAAAACGCTGTCTGGTGATATAAATAATATTAAAAATAGAAATGCTACTTATCAACAAAAAGATTATAAAAATGAACATTTTACTATAGAAGATAATTTAATTAATCCTTTTAAATGGAATAAAAATCAAAAAAGAGAAAATTTAAGTTCTGATTTCTCTGATTGGACTGATCTAATGATTCCTATTGTCGCTTCATTCTCTCCTTATAATGGTAAATTAATTCCTAGAAAAGAATGTTTCGAAGATAAAAAGATTTGTTCTTTCTCTGGAAAAAAATTATCTAATCCTAAAGATAAAGCAGAAATTGTTTTAGATACTGACGGAGATGGTATTTCTGATGATATTGAAATAAAATACGGTTTAAACCCTGAAGTGGCTGATGCAAATGATGATTTAGACGGTGATGAACTTTCTAATATTGATGAAATCATTAAATATGAAACAGATCCTAATGATGCAAAGTCAAGATTACATTTTGCTGCTAAATTAAGATTGAAAAGTGTAGAGAGAACAGAGTTAGATATTAAACTTGTTAAAATAAACCCAACTGGAGCTAATAAAAAAAATTGGCTCATTCAAGTTGAAGTTTTAAAGTATAACAAATTTAATAAGTCTTCTAAAATAAAAAGTGCTTATTTAACTTTAAATAAAGAATTTTATATTGGAGAAACTGATAAATATATAGTTACTGATATTAATGTCAAAAAAGAAATGGTTTACAATGATAAATTAAAAGCAGAATTAGAAAAAAATATAAGTAGTATGACTATTAAAAGAGTAGGTGATGATAAATTGATTTATGTAAAGCAAGATGCTATTGTTTATGATCCTATTGTTTTAACAGAATTTGAAGATATCTTTTCTGGAAATGTTGGATTTATTAAAAAAGGCGAGTTATTTAAAGTGGGAACAGAAAAAACTGGCTTTGATGAATTTGAATTTGTATCAATTGCAGGTGATGCTAATGCCGAACAAATATTATTTAAAGGTATAAGTAAAAGAGTTAAAGGCAAGTCATTTAATGTGACAAGAACTGATTCTTTAGAAATAAAATAAAAAATTATACAAACTGTCAAAGAATAAGTTTGTAGTGCTCGCTTTAGCGAGAGTTTGTCCACAATCCCC
>JAOZMT010000180.1:0-2708 GCA_029934175.1 Victivallales bacterium
AAAGTCGGGACTCTGACTATTTTTTTCGACTATTTTTAATTGAAAGTGTAAAGTTAATTTGAAACTAGCCATATTTACCTCAATGAATTTTATTTATTCATTTTCTATGGAATCTGTTATTAAGATTTCCCGCTTAGAACCACCTGGTAATGGAGCACTAACAATTCCACGAGCTTCAAATTCATCTACGATTTCAGCAGCTTTATTATATCCTATCTTTAAACATCTTTGAATGTAACTTGTGCTGACTTTTCGATCTCTTAAAACTATTTCTAATGAATTTTTAAAGTTTTCACTATCGCCTGGTTTTAAATATTTTTGTAACATTTTATTTAACTCATTGTCGGTTTCAACATCATATCCTTCATCTTGACCATTTGAAACATCGCCAGGAATATCATCTCCCCCTTCACTATCATCTGCAACAACAGAAATATCAAAGTCTTGTGGAGCTTGTGCTGATACAAAATCAACAACCTTTTCTATTTCATTATCATTTATCCAAGCACCTTGAATTCTTTCATTGTTAGATGAACCTGGAGGAATGAATAACATATCTCCAGCTCCTAATAATTTTTCAGCCCCCATACTATCTAAAATAACCCTACTATCAGTTCCTGAACCAACTTGAAATGCTATTCGTGTTGGTAAATTTGCCTTAATAACACCTGTTATAATATTTGTGCTAGGTCGCTGTGTAGCAATAACAATATGAATACCAGCAGCACGACCTTTTTGTGCGATTCGTGCAATAGACATTTCAACTTCACTTTTTGCATCTGTCATCATTACATCAGCAAGCTCATCAATAATAATAATAACATAAGGTAATTTTTTAGGTATTTCATTACCATCACCATCTAAAACAGGCTCATCTGGAATAGCTCTTTGATTGTAACCATTTAAATTTTTAACTTTTACCTTCGCTAAAGTTTTATATCTTTTTTCCATTTCATTAACTCCCCATCGTAGAGCTAAAGGAATTTTAGTCGCTTCATTAACAACAGGAGTAATTAAATGAGGAAGTGGGGTATACATTTCCATTTCAACAACTTTAGGGTCAACCATGATTAATCTCAAATCTTCTGGAGAGAATTTAAATAATAAACTCATAATTAAAGTATTCATACAAACACTTTTACCACTTCCAGTCGCCCCAGCAATTAGAAGATGTGGAGCTTTTGCCAAATCTAAAATAATCGGTTTACCTGCAACATTTTTACCTAGAACAATCGGAATATCCGCTTTAGAATTTGTCCATTGAGTTGATTCTAATAAGTGTCTAAAGATAACAGGAGTAGATTTTTTATTAGGGACTTCAATACCAACAGCATTTTTCCCTGGAATTGGAGCTAAAATACGGGTTGTCTCTGCTGCTAACTCCATAGCGATATTTGATTCTATTTGTGTTACTTTTTTAACATTAATACCTGGTTCTAATACAATTTCATACCTAGAAATACGAGGTCCTATAATAACATTATTTACTTCCCCTGCAACTCTAAAGTCATTTAAAGTTTTTTGCAATCTCATACTTGTTTCTTCTATAATATCATCATCATCGCCAGCTTCAAGAATAACTTCATCTAATAGTTTAACTGGCGGTTTTTTGAAGTCAGGCAATTCTACAGGAGCTGTTGAATATGTCCTTTTTTGTGGTTTTGTATCTAATGCAGGTTCATCTTTATTTTCATCATATCTATTAATTTCTGGTGCGAGTATATCTTTTTTATCATTGTTGGTATTTTCATCAATATCTTCATTTTCATCTTTAAGCATCTCTTTATCTTCTTCTGGAGAATTCGATGATACTTTATTTCTAAGTTTGTCAGCAATAACTTGAGGGTCTTTACTATCATCTTGTTCTTCTTCACTATCTATGTCTTCTTCATCGCCATCTTTAGATTTAGATATTTTTTTCTTATTACCGTCAGAAAATTTATTTTTTTGTCTTTCTTGATATTTTACGATTAGTGCAGAATAAACCATAATCCAATCAGCTTTCCAAAGATAAAAAGCACCAGTTAAAGCAATAACAAGAGAGCATAAAAAAGCACCAATATCGCCAAACCATCTTCGAATAAAACCAGCAGGAATATCTCCATTTTCAGGAGCAACAAGAATTTGTGCAGGAATACCACCAGATAAAGAAGATAGTGGATTCTTTATATCACCAATACCTAATTCAACAGCTTGTTTAATATAACTTTCAGGATGCATCGCAAAAATAAGTGTAATACCAAAAATAAGTAGAGCCAAAACCGTAAAGAAATCTTTTCTTTGCATAGGAATTGGTATAAATATGCGAAGTGTGCAAACTGCAAGAATTATTCCGACAACATAAGCCGCAACTCCGAAACAAAGAAACATATATTTAGAGAAATATGCTCCTATAAATCCAAACCAGTTTTGGACTATCCCAATGCGTCCGCCATCAAGAATATCTAAATCTGATTTATTATGTGAAAACAATGAAAAAATCACGATCATTGTAAATATTATTATTATTAAATTTTTTATTTTTGTAGACTTATCTTCTACTTCTTCTTGCTTTTTTTTTGCCATTTTAATTTTCCCTTTTTTATCCGCATATTACGCAGCTTTTCGCAGATTTTTTAACCACGAAAAATACGAAAAACACGAAGTTTTATATTGTTTTATTATTTATCTAAATCCAAAATCTGCGGATAACTTATTTATTTATTTAT
>JAOZMT010000180.1:2808-5521 GCA_029934175.1 Victivallales bacterium
TTATTTATTTATTTATAGATGTTAATATATCTATAATTGCTTGTTTTTTTATAGGTTTTGCAAGGAATTTATCCATTCCAGCAGCTAGACATATTTCTTTATCTCCATCCATAGCATTTGCGGTTAATGCAACTATAAGTTGTTCATTGCCACCGTCAAGTTTTCTAATCGTAGCCGTTGCTTCAAACCCATCCATAACTGGCATTTGACAATCCATAAAAATAATATTATATTTATTTTTTTGAAAAGCTTCGACAGCTTCTCGCCCATTATTTGCAATTTCTACAATACAATTTTGTTTTTCAAGAATTTTTTTAGCAAGTTTTTGATTTATTTTGTTATCTTCAACTAAAAGAACTGTTATGCTTTCTGCGACTTGTGCAACTTCCTTTGCGACTTGTGCAACTTCCTTTGCGACTTGTGCAACTTCTTTTATCATTGTTGATTTCTCAAAGTTTAAAACAAAAAAGAATTCAGCCCCATGCCCTTTTTCACTTACAACATTTATTTTACCATCCATTAACTCTATTAATTGTTTTGTTATAGATAAACCAAGACCTGTTCCTCCAAATTTTCTTGTCGTAGAACCTTCTTCTTGTGAAAACTGTTCGAATATTTTTTTAACATTTTCTGCTGCTATTCCTATACCTGTATCTGAAACTTTAAACAATAAACTATTTGTATCATTATTAGTTTCTAATCTTTCAATAGACAAATTTATATAGCCATTTTCTGTAAATTTAATAGCATTCCCAATTAAATTTATTAATATTTGTTGAATTCTAACAGGGTCACCAATTAAAAGATTATCAATGTTATCATCAAATTCAAGTTTCAAGGTATTTTGTCTTTCATCAGCTTTGCTTTGCATAAGTCGCAAAACTCCATTTGCAATAACTTTGATATCTATTTCAACTTTTTCAATTTTAAGTTGTCCTGCTTCAATTTTTGAAAAATCCAAAATATCATTTATTATTTCCAATAAACTTTTGCCAGATAATATCATTGTTTCAACAAAATCTTTTTGTTCAATATCTAAATTTGTTTCTGCAAGTAAATCAGCCATTCCCAATAATCCATTTAAAGGGGTTCTTATTTCATGACTCATATTTGCTAAAAATTCACTTTTTGCCACACTAGCTTGCTTAGCATCTTTTAATAAACCTTCAAGTTCAAGATTTGTTTTTATAAGAATTTGAGCCATTTCTGAAACTTCTTCCACTTTCTCTTGAACAGTATATTCTAAATTCTTTTTAATTTTCTCTAATTCACTGTTCGCATCTTCTAGTTCTAGTAAAACCGATAAGTGATTTTCAAGATCTTTTTTATGCTCGAGTTCAACTACACTTGCAAGATTTTGCACATGTCGCAATTTTATTTTAAGAATTTCATTCTCTTCTTTCAATATATCTACTTCATTTTTCATCTTAAAATAACAATCCTTCTTCTTCGAGTTTATAAACTGCTTGCCAAGTATCTTCTGCTATAAGTCGTATCGCTTTTTCTTCCAATCCTAGTTTCTCTAGTGCTTGTTCAAATTTATGATGGACATCGTTATATGAGAAAAATTGTGGTCCTGTATTATGACACAAATAATCAGCTATAAATAAAATATATGGGGTTTTAGAATTAGGAACTTTACTTAAAAAAGGCTTATGGTGATAAGCCACAGCATCGACAAAATCAAATGGCAACTTCCATTCTTTTAGTAATGCTTGACCAACTGCACTATGATCAAATCCAAATATTTTTTTCTCAATATCCCATTCCATTAAAGTATTATCTTGTTCATAAATATCTAATACTTCGGTAAATTTATCAGGTTCAAATTCATCTAAAACAATAGAACCAATATCGTGTAAAAGTGCTACTGGGTAAATATCATCTCCTTGCGCTTTCAATTCCATTTGAAGAATATTTTTTGCAGTCATCGCAACGGCTAAACTATGTTTCCATAATTCTCGTCTTTCATACTTTTTATGCACAACTCCATTATCAAAAACTTCACCAACCTTTAAATTTAAAGCTAATTCCCTAACAGTATTAAACCCTAAAATAACAATCGCATGCCTAATGCTTTTAACCTCTTGACGAAGTGCATAAACCGCAGAATTAGCACGCCTTAAAACCTTAGCACACAAAGGTGGATCTGTTTCAATTACAGTCATTAAATCAGATGCTTGAGCATTTGGATTTCTAATTATTTCATTAATTTTAGCAACTATACCACCCAAAGATGATATATTCGAATTATTTGTTTTTACTACTAAATCCCGTATTGTAACAGGTCTTTTTACTCTTGCCATAATATTTTCCTTTTATTAAATTTTTCAAGTAAGATACCATAATCTATATGTAATTACAAATAAATATAATTAAAAATCTAAATTAATATCAAAAAACTTGAATTTGAATGAATAAGTATTACTTTATACAGTTAAATAAAAATTGTAATAGTTATCCGCAGATTTTTAATTAAAAAACGCAGAATAATTTAACGCAGAATAATTAAAGAGTTTTTTATGAGTCGGAAGCTTTGCTTTCATTGCTTTTGATTTAAATAAATAATGATAAATAAATTTCGTGCTTTTCGTGCTTTTCGTGGACAAAAAATCTGCGTTAATCTGCGGATAAAAAAGGAAAAATAAATGAATCAAGTAGGTAAATATAAATTAAAAGAAAAAATCGGACAAGGTGCGATGGGACAAGTCTA
>JAOZMT010000181.1 GCA_029934175.1 Victivallales bacterium
GAGTCACTCCAAGAGGAATTCTTGCTTCAATAAATCCAATAAACAAAGGGATTGATGAACAAGAACAAAAAGGTGTAATCGCTCAAAAAATTGTCGCTAAAAAATAATCTAATCCATAAAATTTATGTTTAGTAAGAAACTCTCTTAATTTTTCAATTGGGAGATAATATCTTAATAAGCTCATAAAATGAGTGATTATCAAAATTAGAGTGATAATTTTAAAAGAATCATAAAAGAAAAATTTCACAGAATGAGCTAAGCTAGATCCATCTTCCAATAAAAAGAAATCAAAAGCAATATAATTTGCAAGTAATTCAAAAGGGTAAAAAATATCCATAATATATTAATTTAATTTTTCTAAAATAGCATTTTTAATTTCCTCTTCATCTGGAATTTTACCAGCTGTAATGATGCTATTGTTAATAGCAAAAACAGGGCTACTCATCGCACCTAATTCTACAATTTTTATAACATCTGTAATATATTCAACTTCTAGATTTGAATCTATTTGTTGAGTAATTTCTAAAACCTTATTATAAAGTGTTTTACATGTTGGACATCCTGAACCAAGAACTTGAATGTTTGTTTTTTTCATAGTTATGTAATTAAAGAATTTAAAAAATTGACACTTTTTTCTATATTTTGATCATTTATTGAATAATATACTTTTAAACCATCTTTTCTTGTTTTTAAAATGTTCTGATTTCTTAAAATTTTTAAATGATGCGATACAAGGTTTTGTGGTAGTTCTAAAAAATCTACAATTTCACAAACACATTTTTCACTATTTTTTAAAAAACAAACAATCTTTAAACGGTTTTTATCCGACACTGCCTTTAGAAACAAGACGGTATCAGGAAGTTGTTTAGTACTTTTGTTAGTTTTACAAAAACATTTCATTATATCAATGGTTATTATATCAAAATATATTGATATATTAATCTTTTGGTAATTAATAGTCAAGTTTAAAATAAAAATAAAGATAAAAGGTACAATACATTTTGTGCAGAAGGATTTATTAGAAATTCACCTTTTTCATCTTGACACCAATACCCCCTACCCGTATACTTAAAAAAACTTAATTAATAACTTATGGAAAAATCTAAAACAATTAAACGGTTAAATATTATTAAAGGACAAATTTCTTGAATAATTAAAATGATTGAAGAAGAAAAAGAGTGTATAAAAGTATTAACTCAAATTAAGTCTGTTAAAAATGCTTTTAGTTCTGTTTCTGCAAAAATGGTTCAAGAAGGAATGACAAAGTGTGTTATTAATAAAGACAGTTCGGATCTAGAAAAAATTATTAAAATATTTGTTAATTAATTATTATGAAGAAAATTTTTATCTTAACTGTAATGATGATTTTATTGTCATCTTGCACAACGGAACAAAAAGAAGTTGTTGAAATTAATGAAAATACTTATAAGTTACAATCTGAAGTTTTTGCTGAAAAGCTAGAACTTGTTTGAGAAATTATTCCAAATAAAGAAGTTCCTGTTTCATTTAAACAAAATGGTAGAATTTCTAATTTAAATGTTGATATTTGAGATTATGTTTTAAAAAATGCTTTTTTATGAAACTTATCTTGAGATGAAATTAATATTAATAATTTAACAAATAGTATAAATGAACAAAATATTAATAATACTTATGAATATCAAAAAGAGGTTTTAAATAATAATATTTTATTAGCTCAAAAAGCTGTTGAGGTTCTTAATGCTCAATTGTTGTCAGCTAAAAATACAGTTAAGACAACTTCAACTCTTACTGGATCTCAAAAAGATTTATCTAAAAAACAATTAGAAAAAGCAGAAATTAATCTTGAAAATGTACAAAATAATGTTGAACAAAATATAGATAGTGTTTATAAAAATGCAAAATCTACAATAGTGTCAGCATTAATTTCTTCAAATAATGCTAATAATTTTGCTGATAAAATTTTATGAATATCTAATCAGTATAAAAATTCTAATAAATCATTCGAAAATAATTTATGAGCTTTAAATACAACCTCTAAAAGTATCGCTGAAACTGATTTAAAACTTTCTTTAAAATATAAAGATGAGTTTCAAGTTTTTTATAGTGAAAATATAGAAAATAATCAAAATATATCTAATGATGAGTTTGATGAATATTTAGAAAAATCACTAGAAATGTTAGAAAAAACTCAGCAAATGTTAAAAAGTTTTTATGAAATGCTTAATTCTACAAGTACTGGATCATCTCTTACTGAAACAACTTTGCAAGCATTTAAACAAGAAGCATTAACTCATGGACAAAGAGTTGAACAGTCTATAATGAGTTCTTCTGGAAATATAAAACTTTGAGTAAAAGGTTTGATTTTAACAATTTTAGAAATTAACACTCAAAATGAAATAGATTTAAAAAATGCTAATTCTAATTTAGAAACAGCTAAGCAATCTTTAAATCAGTCAATAGCTTCTTCGTCTAAAAATAACTCTGATGCAACTTGAAATATCACAGTTTTAAATAAACAACTAGAACAGGCTGAGCTAAATTTACAAAATGCTAAAAAACAAAAAGAGTTAGTTTTAAGTCAATTAAAATCTCAAATTAATTCTATAAAAGGTCAAAAATTAATATCTCAATCAGATGTTTTAAACACTCAAATTATATCTCCATTTAATTGAATTGTAAGTGAAAAATATGTAGAAGTCTGACAAGTTGTACAAACATGACAACCTATTTTTCAAGTATCTGATATATCTAAATTTAAAATTAAAACCACTGTTTCAGATATAAATTTGAATAAATTAAAAATAAATTCTAAAGCCATAATTAATATTGATGGAATTAAACAAAATTATAATGCAGTTGTAACTAAAATTTATCCTACAGTTGATACAGTTACTAAAAAAACAATAATTGAATTAACAATTTTAGATTCTGATAATCAAATTAGAATATGAATGTTTACAAGAATTAATTTGTTTTTAAATGAAGATAAAAATAGTTTTTTTATTCCAAAATCATATTTATTTTCTAGCTTTGAATGACCTTATGTTTTAGAAGAAAAATGAAAAAAAATTTTTGTTTCAACAGGGCTTGAAAAAGGAAATCTTATAAAAATATGGTTTGAATGAAATATGGAAAACATTATTATTAAACAATAATCCATGGAAAAATTAAATTTACCAGCAAAAATAGCCTCAGCTTTTGTACATAATAGACCTTTATCTATTTTGGTTTTATTAGCAATGATTTTTTTATGAATATTTTGATATTACAACACTCCAAAACAATATAATCCTGAAGTAATTCTTCCTGCTTTTGAAATAACAATTCCGTATCAATGAGCAACGGCTGAAGAGATTGAAAAATATATAATCTTTGAACTGGAAGAAAAAATTGCAGATATAAATTGAGTAAAAAACATCTATTCAAAAGCTATTGATTGAGGTGTGGCAATTTTAAATGTAGAGTTTTTTATATGACAAGATTTAGAAAAATCAAAAACTAAAATTTTATCTAAAATATCGGAAAATATGGATTTACAGTTAATGTGAATCGGAACTCCTTTAATTAAAAATATTAATCCTGAGAATGTTCCAATTGTGACTATTTGATTTACATCAAAAACACTTACACAAAATCAGATTAGAAAAGAGTCTATTGAGATAATGAATAAACTGAAGACTATTAAATGAGTTGCTAATTTAAATATTCATTGATGAGAAAAACCTTCTCTTAAAATTATTTTAGATCCGTGAAAAATGGAAATTAATAATGTTTCAGTTTCTGAAATAAAAAATGCAATTCAGTCAGCTAATATAAAATCTAATCCTTGATTTATTAAAAATTGAGAATTTCTACGACAAATTGAAGTTTTGTGATTTTTAAATAAATCTGATGCAGAAAAACTTGTTATTTTACCTTGAATTAGACTTTCAGATGTTTCTGTGATTAAAGAATCTTATGAAGAAAAAACTAATTTTATACAGGTAAATACAAAACATTGATCACAAGATATAGTGTTTTTATCTATAGCTAAAGTTAAATGAGAAAATTCTATTACTATTTCAAATAAAATCACAAAAATTTTAAAAAATGAGTTAGAAAATAATTCTTATTTAGAATATAAAATTTTTAGAGATGACTGAATAGTCGCGAGTGAAGAAATTGCTTGATTATGATCTAATTTAATTACAAGTATTATCATTGTCTTTATTGTTTTATTGTTATTTTTATGATTAAGATCAGCTTTTATTGTATCAATTGCTATTCCGTTAACTATCTCTGTTGTATTTTTAATCTGATATTTAACATGAAAAACAATTAATAGAATTACCTTATTTTCACTTATTTTATCTTTATGATTATTAGTAGATTCAGCAACTGTTGTTGTAGAAAATATTTATAGACATATTTCATTACATGAGAATAAAAAAGAAGCAATTATAAAAGCTGTAAATGAAGTATGAGTGGGGTTATTTTTATCAACTGTAACATCTGTTCTTGTATTTTTACCAACTTCTCAAATCTCTTGAATGATGGGGGCATATATGTGACCACTGTCATTTTTTGTTCCAATTGCTTTAATTGTTTCAATGTTTATTGCTTATAAGATTACACCTTTTTTAGCTGATATATTTTTACCATCTAAGGATCAAATTAAGTCTAATAATAATCCTACATTTTTTGATAAAATTGCAGATAAATATGTTAAAATTTTATCTTATTTATTAAAATACAAACATAGACAAAAGATATTTTTAGTAACAGTTTTTTCTATTTTGTTTATAACATTCTTATTCCCATTGTTTAGAATTGTACATTTTAGAATGTTGCCATCATGAGATAAAATGCAGTATTATTTATATTTAAATTTACCAGAAGGTTCAGATATAAATAAAACAAATAGAGTATCTAAAAAAATTATCAATAAAATTTTAGAAGATAAAAACACTATAAATATACAAAGTTTTGTATGAGTATCCCCTGTTGTAGATTTTAACGGATTATACAGATGATCACATTTAAGAACTATGAGAAATTTAGCTACTTTCAAAATAAATTTAACTCATAAAGATGATAGAGAAATATCTTCATCTGAAATAGTTATGAATATCCGAAAAGAAATTAAACAACTTAACTTAGATCCTAGTATAACAATGACTTTTGTTGAAGATCCACCTTGACCTCCTGTTCGATCTACCTTTGTGGCAAAAATAAAATGAGAAAGCAGAGAAAAAAGAGAAGAAATTGCCAATCTTTTGAAAAATAAAATTCAAGATTTAGAATGAATTGTTGATATTTGAGATAGTATTGAAATAGCTTATGAAAAAACAATTTTATCTGTAGATAATGAAAAAGCATTACTGTCTTGAGTTTCAACAATCCAAATTGCAGAAACTTTACAAACAGCATTATCTTCAATGCAAATTTCTCAATACCATTCTAAAAATAATAATGAAATGTCTTTTATTGAGTTAGTTTTTAATAAAGAAGATAAAGATCAAATACAAGATTTATCTAAAATTTATATTAAAG
>JAOZMT010000182.1 GCA_029934175.1 Victivallales bacterium
GATTATGCAACAGAGGATGCTGCGTTAAAAACAATATGGGAGCTAAATCAACGAAGTATAAAAGTTGGAAACATAGCATTCATAGGTATATCTGGAGCAGGAGGAAAAGAATTGGCTCATGTCTTTAGAGGCGGGCTTTTACGAACAAGTGGAAATTATAAGTTTTTCACGCGAGATGATAAAGAATTTGATATTTTATTATCTGAAATAGAATTTGGTGTTCGCAAAGAAGATGTAATGAATCAAGCTACTATTCAAAAATTTGGAAAAATTGAAGGAGTAGATGCTTTACTTTATGGAAGATTATTAGGAGTAGAGGTTGATGCAACTTCTAAAAAAACTTATGCTAGATTAAATTTATCTTTAGGAGATGTAGAGACTGGGCAAATTTTATGGTCTGGAAATATCACAGGAGATTATCAACCAGCAGGAGCTATTGAGAGTTTACCTAAAGAATTAATTACAGCAATTGAAGATGCTGCTCAAAAAACTGCAAAAGAATTAGCAAAAGCACAAATCGCAACACAAACGAATGTTTATTTATTGCCTGTCTTAGGTTCAAATGAAGCTCAAGCTGAATTAGTTTCAGATATGGTTGCGGCTAAGTTGATAAATGTCCATCCTAGTCTTAATTTTTATTCTAATCCGCCAGCACAAAATAAAGAATTAGTTAAACGATTAGCTTTAAAATTAAATTCTGGAAACGGTGTAGGATTGCAAGGCGGACAAATGCTACAAACACAATTAGATCAAGTTTTTGTTGGAACTAATTCAACTACAAGAGCAACGGTTTCTATTTCGCATCAAGAAAACTTATCTAAAAGTGCTTACTTGACTGGAAAAATCGTTAATACAACTATTGGAAAAAATTCTACAGATTCTAGTTCAATTACAATTATGTATAAAATTCAAACATTAGATAATAGAACGATTTGGGCTGCTACTGTTACTGGCGATACTGCGATTAGTGCAACTTTAGATGGCTTTGAAGCTTTCTATAACAAATATAAAGCTCTTTGCATTGGCGTTTTAGTGGTAATTGGTGCTATTGTAGGAATTTTTGGTATGTTCGTCGCTTTTAGAATTCTAACTGGCGGAGTTCGGTAATTGTTAATTTTGAATGGTTAATTAAATAAATAAAGGGGAAATTATGAAGAATATTATGAAAACATTGGCTGTCGCTTCAGTGGCAGGTATTTTATCGGGTTGTGCAACTGTCAAATTTAATGTTGATAGCAGCAAAGGGTATTTAGTTGGAGAGTCAGAGCAAAAAGTTTTTACTTGGTTTGGTATGATGGGTGGGGAAACTGATCAGGTTTTCGTAAAAACTACTGCTGATCATTATAACTTTGAAAAATGGGAGGACACAGGTTCTTATATTGATCCAATAGATAATCCACATATTGTAACAAATGTAACTAACGATAGAGTTTTGAGAGCGATTTTTAAAAGAAAATCATATACAACTCCAGCAAGAACAATTGCTCCTGTTACATCTCCTAGTGAAGTTATTGGATATCAAAAACCAAGAGCAATAGTCGCTCCAACTATAATAACTCATGAACCTGTTACGCAACCTAAGGTTAATCCTTATGTCCATAATCCTGAACCTAAAAAAGTTGAAAACTTACAATATTTTTCAAAATCTTCTCCTAGAAGAATTATGATTGCTGTTGAATATTTCAGTGATAAACCTGAACTAAATGAGATTTCTAGAGCTGTTGAAGGTGCGATTGCAAACGCTGGTTATGAAATTACCAAAGATAATCCTTTCTTAACTCTTACTCTAAAAAACAAATTAACAAAATTTGACAAATTTGGGAATTTCTATATTTATAAAGGATATTCTGAATTATCTGTTCGCAGAAATTCTGAAAACTTTTCAGCAGTGAATACTGTTCTAGCACGCACAAAAATCAGTGCTAAGGGCGACAGAAAATTAGGTCAAGATGATGCAATTTCTTCATTTACAGATAAAGTTTCTGAAAAAGCATCTGAATGGGTCAAAGATCTTTGTAAAAGAGAAATGGGAGCTTTAGAATCTGTTAGAATATCTTTCAATAAAAATTTATTAAGAGATTATCATGGCACAGGTGATGCTTTTCAAAATTGGGAAAATACAATATTAAATCAAGCAAAAAGAAAAACAGGTGTTTTATCTTGCAAAATGGTTTCAAGTAATGTAGATTCATTTGTATTTGAATTTGTTTATCGCAAGAAAGATTATCCAGCAGGGCTAGATAGAGGATTTATCAATAGCTTATTTTAAGGGAGGTTTTGTATGGGTTTATTTAGCAGGAAATGTGATAAATGTGGAGCATCAGTAAAGAAGCAAGCTCGTTTTTGTAATAAGTGTGGAGATTCAGCTCCCAAGAGTTGGGTCAAATGTGCTTCGTGTAATAAATGGGTTGGTGTGGAATCAAAAAATTGTTCACATTGTAAAGTGTCATTGCGACCAGAAGAGCGAGAATCTATAGTTGATGAAAGATTAATTTTGCCACAAAATTTATTTATGCAACGAATTGATGTTGCCAATATAAATACACGAAATGATGCCTTGGTTATTGAACCAGGGCAAATGGCTATTGCTATGCAAGATGCCAAAATAGGTGGAGTTTTAAAAAATGGCAGACACAGCATTAAAGATGGCTTCTTAAAAAGTCTGATTTTTGGTGATAGAAAGGAAAAACAAGTCTTGTTTATTGCGAACAGTGCAGAATTTGTTTTACCCCTTAGTGGAAATGATTATAGAACTCAAGAAGATTTATCTTTAAATATTTATACAGAATTACTTGTTAAAATCAATGAAAAAGAAACTGAAAGAGTTGTTGTTGATTTAGCACAAAGTAAAAGACAAGTCTCTTATGAAGATATTATCACAGAAATTAAATATGAAGTTGAAAAGCAACTAAAATTAATTGTTGGTGAATACTCAGCTGATGAATTAATGAAAGATGCTAATGCTATTTTATCATTCGATAATAAACTAAGTGATTATTTAACAAAAATAATGTCTCGCATAGGTTTAAAAGTTATTCGTGTTGCAGCTACACAATTCTCTGGTAAGGAATTAAATCAACTTCGTGCAAAGTCTGGTGATGCAGAGTTACTCGCTCGTGAGATTGTTTTAAAACAACGCACTAAAGAATTACTTGATGATGAAACAATGGCAAACTTTAAATCAGATGAAGATTTAAAGATGTATATGTTGCAAATTTCACATGAAAATGGTGTATCGGAAGAAAAAATAAAGCATGAAATGACTACTTTACAAAAAGTTCATTCACACGAAATAGAAATAAAAGATTTCGAGCATTCTTTAAATCTTGCAAAAATTAAAGAAACGCAAGAATTAGACAGCACTAGAAAGTGGATGGAAATTCGCAAAGAGAAAAATGATGCTAAGCGAGAAGATGTTAGTGAAAATTTAAAATTGTATGCTAATTACACTCCTGCACAACTCGCAGCTGTTTTACCTGCCGACCAAGTTGATGCGATTATAAAGGCTCGTCAATTAGAAATGTTAGAAAAGCAGCAAGAAATGCAAAAGGATATGACTCCTGAGCAAATCTTAGCTATAAATTCTGCAAATTCACAACATTCAGCACAAGCTCTTGCTGCCATAGGGCAAGAAAAAATCAAAGCTGCTGAAGAAAAAGCTAAAATGGCTAGTGAAAATTCGGATAGAATGGAGAAAATTATGGAAAAAGCTCTTGATGCGAATGCACAAGTTGCTAATTGTAAAAATAACGATGTTACAATTATGAAATGATTGTTAATTATTTTTAACCACGAAAAAAGCGGGGAGTTTTTTATGAGTCTTAATCGTTCTTGCTTTATTAATTTTTTTTATAAATATAACTTTGTGTAATTCGAGTAATTAGTGGACAAATAAAAACTTTCGCATTTTCGTGGTTTAAAAACTGCGAAATATGCGAATAAAAAAAGGAAATATATGAATTTTTTGAAATTTGGAGCGATTTGTTCGCTCTTGTTTGCAATGCAAACAAACGCTGTTTTTGCTGCTAACTTAGATGATATTTTTGGCGGTGATGATAATGGAAAAATTAAACCTACTATTATCAAAAGAAGAACAATAGTTCAACCACAAAAAGTGGTTCAAGAAACTACAAACTCTATCCAACAAGTTGATGTAGATATAAAGTATGGTGATTTGAATTATGTTCTTGTTCATTGTGGAGAAGCTTTTATAAAAGAAATAAAAATCACAAACAATAGTGATTCTGTTTGCCAAAATTTAAGTTTAGAAATATCTATTCGTCCAGAAACATTCAGTTCTGTTTGGATAGAAACAATATCAAATATTGCACCAGGTGAGACAAAAATTATAAAAAATATTGATTTACCATTGAAGCATAAGGCTCTTTATGAGGTAAATGAAAAAATGAAAGCATTTCTTGTGGTTCAAGTTAAAAGCAATAATAATTTACTATATGCAAAAACAAATCCGCTTTCAGTTTTACCATACAATATTGCAGTGCTTGATAAACGAATAAATAAAACTTTATCTGCTTTTGTTCAACCTAATTCAAGAGAAATTAAACAATTTATTAAACAAGCAAGAAGTGTTTTATTTGAAAAAACAAATACAGACTCTTTCCCTGGTTATCAAGCTGGAGAAGAAAGAGTTTTTGAAATGATTGAAGCTTTACATCAAACAATGCAAGAACAAAATATAACATATATTAATCCTCCTGCATCTTTTTATGGTCAAAAAATCCGTTCTCCAAAAAATGTAATTGATAACAGTCAAGGAACTTGTATTGACCTTGCTGTTCTTTATGCGTCTCTATGGGAAGGTGTAGGATTAAACCCTGTGCTTGTTCTAATCCCAGGTCATGCGTTTATGGGATGTTGGGATGTCGATAGAACACATTTCCCTGAAACTGTAACCGTTCTAAATAAAATATCAAAAAACCAAATTCATTTATTGAAAAATTTGAAAATATTTAATTCAACCGATGTAACAAGTGGTGGAAGCTGTATTGATGCTGCTAAAACTGGGTTCAAATACCTAGAAAATTGCATTTTAGAAAAAAAAGCAATATACATAATCGATGTTAAAAAAGCAAGAGATGAAGGTATCACTCCTTTACCTTATTAAATTAAAATTATTTTAACCACGGAAAGCACGGAAAACACGGAAAAGAGAGAAACTTTTTTATGAGTCGGAAGCTTTGCTTTCATTGCTTTTGATTTAGAAAAATAATTAAAGAATTAACCACGAAAAACACGAAAAAAGAGGGAAATCTTTTATGAGTCGGAAGCTTTGCTTTCATTGGTTTTGATTTAGAAAAATAAATATAAAAAATAAATATAAAAATAAAAATAAATATAAAAATAAATATAAAATAAAAATATAAATATAAATATAAAAATCTTCTCTTTTTTCGTGGTTTTCGTGCTTTTCGTGGTTAAAAAAATCTGCGGATAAAAAAAGATTAAAGGAGTAATGTATGGAAGACATATTTGACAATATGCAAACTTT
>JAOZMT010000183.1 GCA_029934175.1 Victivallales bacterium
TTTTCCCATTTTTAGTGGCGATTAGAATCCATTTCTTTTATTATTTCAGATGCTAATATTCTGCATGGTTTACCATTTCTTTCAACAATTGCATATTGTCCTAGTTTACTTTTCTTTAACAATTCTTCATGGACTGCAACTTTTAATGCTTTTTCTGTTAATTTCAAAAGTTCATTATATTTCATTTATCAAACTCCTCATAATATTATATTTTTCATTATCCGTTATATTTAAAGTATTTTTATTTTTATCAAAAATAAGCTTTAATGCCTCTTGTGAATTATCAAAACAATGGACAATATCACAAATAGGCATAAATAAAGAAAATAAATTTTTTATACTTTTGGCATATCTTCTATTTATAGCATCTATTGGAATATTATGTCCTCCCTGTAAAACTCTTTCCTTTACTCTTAATTCAGAAAATTCAATGCTTGGAATCCAAAGATAAATTAAAATAACTTCCCAATTATCATATTTTAATTCATTAACTAATTTAACATAAGACTTCCCAGATAGAGTTGTTTCAAAAGCAAATGTTTCTTGCATTTCTATATGCCTTTTAATCTCATTTAAGAAAAGTTTAGATGCCTGAATTTGAACTTTTTGTGGTTGTAAAGGAGAAATTCCAGCTGCAATCATATCTGCATTAATAAAATTTTTACAATTTGTAAAAGTAGATAAATATCGCAATGCAAAAGTTGTTTTGCCAGCCCCATTTGGACCAGCAATTATATAACATTTTTTAACTTTATTTTCCATTAAAACTTAATCTTTTTCGTGTAGAATACGCCAAACTCTATACAATTCTGTCACTCCCCAAGCTTGTGCATCACAACCTCTATCTAAATGTGGAGCATTACCATCCATAATTTCAGGGATATGATTTATGCAACCACTATTCATTAGTAATTCAGAAGATGATAAAATTGCTTTTGCAGTTTTCTTGCCAAGTGTGCCATAAACCATAAAATAAGCTTCACAATAAGATGGAAATGGCCATGACCACGCTGTTCCATTGTGATATGCAGCTTTTCTTCTAGTATCTTCATCTCCATCATAAATTCCCCAATATGGGTTTTCTGGGTTATTTAATAAATTCCCTTCAGCACTATGAACAGGTAATTTATAATCTACAGGTTTGTCAGCTAAACTTCTTATTCCTCCAGGAATTAATAATTTTGCTGAGGTTTCAATAACTTTTTCTGTAATTTCTAAATCACAAACTGCTCCTAGTGTTACTGCAAATAATTGATTTGGGCGAATATGATCATCTTGTATCGCATCTTTTGGCTCTGTTCCTGATGAACAATGTAAGCAATCCGATAAGTATCCTTTATCTGCTAAAACAAAATAATGATGAATAGATTCCCTAACGCTTGCTGCATTTTTGAACCATTTATCTTTATTAGTTACCTTTGCTAAGAAATGTTGAGCCGCATACCATAAAGCTTGAATTTCAATTGGATAACCTTCGCGAGGTGTGCCAGCTGGATAATTTGTATCCATCCATGTAAAATGTGAAGGACTGAAAACTAAACAAGTTTCTTTATCAACATAAATTCCATTAGGAGTTCCGTTTATATACCCATCTGCAATCTCTTCAAGAATTGTTAATAATGATTTATCATCTTTCACAATTGTATTTAGAAATTTTTTGCCTTGTGCTTTAGAAAAATCTTCACAAGCAGTGAAAAACCATAAAGGAGCATCTGTTGTATCTCGGTTACCAACATTATCTCCATGAATAATATTCGGTAGCGTTCCATTTTCTGCGAACTGTGCAAATTGTAATAATATTTTTTTAACTTCATCATACATTTCAGCAGCAATTAATCCACGCACACAAATAAGAGTATCTCTGCCCCAATCTAAGAACCACGGAAAACCTGCAATTACAGTTTTTAAGTCATCGCGTTTAACAACATATTCTTTCATAGCTTTAAGCATTGCATCTTGATATGAATCTGCTGAAGTTGTCATAAAATTTTCTATATTTAACTTCTTTTTAAATGAAATTTCTTCATTTTCAGACGGAGTTAAAACTTGTCCTATAATTTCTGAATGATCATTACCGAACATTTTAATATTAAAATACCCAGGACTAAATAAATCTGAATGAGATTCTAAGCCACGAGTAGCTTCTTTTTCTTGGAATATATTATAAACCCACTCTTCTTCACGAATAAAACTACCTTTAGATGATTTTATCAATAAATTTCTAGTATTATGTGGCGTAAATGTAAAAGCATTATCTTTTGTATGAATAGCCTCTCTCCAATGATTTTCAGGTCCACAACTTGCCTTTGTTTCCATGTGGAAATTTCGGTCTTCTATATCTGGTCTAATTATTATTTGAATAGGTATATCATCGCTCAAGAATCTTTTGCGACTTATGCAAGGATGACGATATACATTCATTTCAACGGCATTTTTATTTTCTACCATTGTTAATGAAAGACTAATATTTACACATAATCCATTTCCAACAGGAATATTAAAATTCCAAGTTCCACCGTTATTCTCATCTGTATTAACAAAAACCTCTTCAATTGTATCTAAATTTAATTCTTGAGTTCTGCCATTGAAAATAACCCACGCACGGCAACGACGCCACATTATGTGTCTATCTTCTGGGAAGTTAGGATTTAAATTAGCTGCGAGTAGTGCATCATAACGACTATAAATATCGCCAAAAATCAAAGGAGTTCTAAGAGTTCCACCTCTACCATTTCCAGAGAAAAATATTTTTTTAGAATTGCACAAGTCGCAATTTTTATAAACAATTTGATTTTTTTCTGGTTTATTTGATAAAAGTAATATTTTTGAAGTTGTTTTATTTTCATTTGCTTCAAAAGGAGTCATAACAATATCAAGTTTTTGATGAGTTTTAGGTGCTTTTATTCCTGTGATAATAGCAAAGAAATACCCTTCTTTAGAAAATAAACTATCTCTTTGCACAATTATTTTATCATTATCTTTTAATGCAACTCTAAATCTATTAGGAGCAGTAACAATCAAAAGATTTTTTGGAGGTAACATAACTTCACGATGTGCATCTGATGGGAATTCCCAATGCGTATAAGGCATATCAACTTCATTAAATAAAGATTTTGAAAAATCAAATGGATTAACCAACATATCACTTGCAAGTTTTGTGTGATTAATATCATTTATTACACTTGTTGAGTTTTTCCAAGTTAAAACATCAAGAGCCATCGCTTGAGCTTTTTGAATATCAATTCTATCTGGTCGTAACTGATCACTTTCATCTAACTCTTCAATTGCGAGTTGTGCAGATTTGTCAGATGTTATACAAACAACTTCCCCAGGATCTAAGTCTAAAGAACATTTATGACTTATTTTTGATGGAATTTGAGTTATCTTAATCTCTTTGCCAGCAATTAAATCAATCGCTTTTGTAAAATCAATTTCGATATGGTCAGAACTCCAAACAACATTTTCTGAAGCATCAGCATTTAAATTAATCGCAATTAATACTTGATTATTATTTTCATTATCAGCACGACTGAAAACAACAGCATTAGCACAGCCAGAGTCTACAAATTGTAATTTTGCATGGTTGAAAAAAGCTGGATGAGATAATAAAATATTATTAATTCGACCAATAAACTCAACTTGATTTTTTTCAGCATTCCAATTTAAAGCACGAGCTTCATGAACATCAATTTTTTCTTTTGCAAACCACTCAACGCCATTTGTAAAACCAAATGCACCGTTCGCAGATGTTAATGCACATAACGCAGTTCTCATTTTTGAATATTGGTCTGATGTATCCGCAAGTCTGTTATTGTCATGTGTTTCTGCATAATGAACCATTAAACCATCTTTCATACTTATAGAATGCGAATAGTTTATATATCCTTCGATAGCCTGTCTTGAATAATTTTGAAATAATTCAGAATACGCCCAATTCATATTTGATTCATTTAATAATTTAAGTGTAATTTTAGGATCGCCACCAAGTCCTTCAAGCAAGAAAATTGTATCAGGATACGACTCTCTAACTCTAGCGATAATATATTCCCAAGCATCAGTAGGAATCATATAACCTGCATCACATCTAAAACCATCAACACCTCGTTCGCACCAAGTAATAAATATTTCTGAGAAATAAACCCATAAGTCTTTGCATTCGTGATTTAGTTCTGTTAAATCGCCCCATTCTGTTCCCCACGCTCCAGGAGAGTGAATTTTCCCATCTTCTCGTTTCACTAGCCATTCAGGGTTCGTTTCATGAATTTTAGCCGCCCAACCAGTATGATTTATGGCTATATCTAAAATTAACTTAGCATTTTTATTATGAATAGCATCAGACAATTCCATAAACTGATCAAGCGGAGTTGCGTATCTATCAAATTCAACAAGGCTAGGGTCAATAGCCGTAAAATCCAAAGCAGCATAAGGGCTACCAAATCGTCCCATTCTACCATAAACAGTTGGCGTTGGATTTATAGGCAAAAGGTGGATAATTCTACAATTTAAAGATTCTGTTACAAAGTCAAGGTTTTTTATCAAGTCTCTAAAAGTTCCAGATGGTGGAATTACTGCATAACCCGCATCATCAAGTGTATCAATATTTTCTTGTGAAATAGAAGAAAAAGGTTTAGAAAAATCATTTTCTTTATTTGAGCCAAACTGTCTTGTAAAAGCACAATAAATACTATTTGCACAACAATATTCCGCAGGTTCAATATTTATAGAAATATTATCGCCATCAGGCCATACAGGTTCTATTTCATTTTCTCTTAAGAAATAAGATTTTCCTTCAAAATGTCCAACTTCGCATAAAGCCAAATTCACTTGATAAGTTTTTGGACCAACTTTAGACATTCTAATATCATGCCAATCTTGGACTTTATAAGGTTTATTATCTTCAACTTTCTCAATAATTTCTTTGCGTTTTACTTTTCCTCTTCCAATATTTGTTCTAAAAAACGCCTTCCCTTTTATTTCTTCATTTAATTCTAATGTAAATAATACTACATCGCCTCTAAAGTATAACTTGTGTTCACCATTGTATGGTATTTGTGTTAGTTTCATTATTTTATTTTCCTTTTATTTTTATTATCAAAATTTATAATAAAATACTACATAAATCGTAAATTACTAGAAATATAACAAAAAAAACGATATTTTCTAGAGAATAAACTTCTTTCAAAAATTATTGCAAGCAATAATCAGGTATACAATTGACTAATGAGAAACTAAGCGAACAAGGATGTTTTATTCAGAATACCCAAAGTCAAAAGTAAAAAATGAGACTCCACTAATTGTCAGAAAATTTGATATTAAAAACATATTTATTACGCAGAATAATTTAACGCAGAATAATTTTATTTTTAATTAATTTTTTTATCAATGAAAATAAAAAGGCGTTGTTCCTAACTTCGTCTATGTAAAACTTTACATAAACGGCGTTATGTTAAGGTTTTAATTATGTAAAGTTAAATTGCTTTTAGCCTCAATTTTTAA
>JAOZMT010000184.1 GCA_029934175.1 Victivallales bacterium
CCAAAAAGTTTTTTAAAAGCGAAATCCACTCTAGGATTAATCTTACACATAATTACAATCTCCTTTTTTTATATTTCATAATAATATAACATTATTGTCTACATTTACAAGTTTAAAAATAAATTCAAATATGTGGTTTGGGCTTCCAGCCCGAACAAAACTACACGCAAACTAGATGTCCGTGCCACATATAAACTATTCTAAATACTTTGAATTAGCAAGTTCTTTTCCTTTTTGAGTCTTGAATACTTTTGAAATTATCTTATTAATTTTTATTTTATCATTTAAATCAAATTCATCAGGGATATTCACAATCCAATCTGCATCCCATATAATTTTAAATTCAATTGTTGCAATATCTTTATCACTATGATGATTCGATATTATTTTACAAATATGCTCTATATCTTTATTTGATATATCATACTTACTCAAAATATCTTTAGCAATTGCTGGTCCTTCTTTCTCTTGATATATCCCAGCAGATGAATTGTATTTCCGCTCTGCCTCATGAATACCAATATCGTGCAAAATTGCAGATACCTCAACGATTAATTTATCACAAGTTTCTGATTCTGAAATTAGTTTTGCATTCTTTAATACAGAATCAGCATGACTTTTTCGCTTTTTATCATTACCAAAATAATCATACATATCTTGATGAATTTGATTTATTAAATTTTGTTGTTTAACCATAATATTGACTATTTAAAAAAGATTTTTAATAGAATTCATAACCCCTTCTGCTCCTTCTTTAACAGAATTTGTGCCTTTACTGATACCATTAAGAACATCGCCTCCAGCTCCCATTACACTATTAACTCCACCTAAAATTGTTGAAAAAATACCTTGTAAAGTTTCTTTTATGCCTGATTTTTTATCCTTACCAATATCTTCTTGATGAATATCTGGTAAAGGTAATGTTATTAAATTTGTAGAAACTTCTGAGTTTGTTATATCTAATACATCAATTAACACAACCTTTTCACTCTTTTCTTCTTCTGTAACAACTTCCTCTTCTGCTGTCTCTTCTGAACCAATTCCCATATTTTTTTGTATAACATCAAAATTAGTTCCACCATTTGCCCCTATCTCATAGTTCACTTTAATTCCATCAACTAAAACTTTATTAATATGAATTTCATTTGTTATCATTGATTTTGTAATAAATTTCACATTTATAGTTTTAACTTCAAAAGCATTTTTATCACTAAATCCTTCAGGATTTCCTATTTGTAGATTTTCAATTAAAATTTCACCAGACAACAATGATAATTCAAATTTATCTAACCTAACCTCTGTTTTTGTCATAGATGGTAAAATACTCTCAACACTTGTTTTAACTATTACACCAAGTAATAAATATCCAATAATAACTAATCCAATAATAAATATTCCACCAAATAGAATAATTTTTTTTAATTTTTTCATTTTTTCTCCTTGAGAGGTTCTGTCAATAAGATAAACTCTCTTTTTTGTTTTTTTAATTTTTTTAACAATTGACTTGCAGTTCCTAACTGCAACTCTTCTGTTTCTTGATTTAAATCCATAGCAATAAAAAATCGCCTTGAACTATTTATTTCACATAATTCAGATAATAATTTTTCCAATCGATATGGAGTATCCAGTATAATTGATGAAACCTTTTCCTTTAATATTCTTTTCAAGGCAGATATTCTATCTCCTCGTTCACGAGGAATAAATCCTTCAAATACAAATCTACTATGCTCAAAACCAGACAACGCAACCGCAAGAGTAACAGAAGATGCAAAAGGTGTTGCTGTTACAGTTATTTTATTTTGATGACACAATGCAACTAATTCTCTGCCTGGATCGCAAAAAGCAGGCAATCCACAATCACTCATAATATAAACATTCCAACCTTGTTGAAGTTTTGCAATTAAGCTACTTGACTCTTTGCCTCTAGTATGTTCGTTATATAAAACAAATTTTTCAATAGCCTCACGAGGTAGCCCAAATCGCAACCAGCGACGACGACCTTCCTTAAGTTCCTCTACTGCAAATATTGATTGTTCCAAATCATTATTAAAAGCATTAAGTAAGATATTTAATGCTGTTGTTTCAAGCCCACTATGATTATCAATCGGAGTAGGAATTAAAACTAATTTTCCATAATTTTTCATATAAAATATTTTTTAGCAATAGACATTCCTGAAAAAGCTAAAATTAATCCCATTACATTTGTGATTGTTATATAAATTATTGCGAGTTTCATATTCCCATTTTTCATTAAATTAATAGATTCTAATGCAAAAGATGAGAAAGTTGTAAAACCACCTAAAACTCCAGTAAATAGCATAAGTCGCAAATTATCAGATATTGGAATATGCTCAAACACACTCCATAAAATTCCTATAATAAATGCTCCTAACAAATTCACACTCATCGTGCCATAAGGAAATGGTTTAGTTGCGATTTGTGCAATCGCTAGACCTGTTGAAAATCTTAAAACTGCACCAATCGCACCTCCTAAGGCAACATATAAAATTGTGATGAGATGTATCAACTCTTTTTAATTATAATTTATGAAAGTAATTAAACTATCATCATATTCTTCAGGAGGTAAATATCCTAATAAATTAATAACTGTTGCAGGTATTGAACTTAATCCCATACCTTCTTTCAATTTATCGTCATATTCTAATCTTGTTCCAGCATCATAAATAATGAATGGCACAGGATTTAAAGAATGTGATGTCTTTCGAACTGGCTTGCCATCTTTCATCTTAACATCACCATTTTTTTGATGCTCAAACATATCATCTGCATTCCCATGATCAGCTGTTATGATAAGTGTTCCATTCATTGCTCCAATTGCATTGATGACCCTATCAAGCGAGCTGTCTAATGCCAAAATTGATTTTTTAACTGCTTCATAATTACCAGTATGCCCAACCATATCTCCATTCGGATAATTTACTCTTATGAAGTCATATCTTTTATCTTCATAATAATAATTATGAATAGCCTCAACTATAACATCTGTAATTTCCTTACTTTTCATTTCAGGTTTTTCTTCAAAAGGACAAATATCCGATGGTATTTCAACATAATTTTCTAAATCTTCATTAAAGTAACCACTTTTATTTCCATTGAAGAAATAAGTAACATGACCAAATTTTTGAGTTTCGCTTACAGCTAATTGTTTTAGACCAGTAGCACAAAGGTATTCACTCAAAGTTTTATCAATTAATGGAGGATTCACTAAATATTGTTTAGGAGCCTTTAAATCGCCATCATATTCCATCATTCCTGCATATTCAATATTTGGCTTAGGTCCTCTATCAAATTTATCCATTTCATCTTGTTCAAAAGCAGCAGTAATTTCTAAAGAACGGTCCCCACGGAAATTAAAGAAAATCAAAGAATCATTATCAACAACTGGTCCTATTGGAGTTTTCCCATCATCTGATATGATAAAAGCATCTAAATCCTGATCTATCGCCCCTGTTTCTTTGCGAAGTGTGCAAATTGCATCGTTCGCAGATTTAAACATTCTACCTTCGCCTTTAACATGAGTTTTCCAACCTAAGTCTACCATAGCCCAATTTGCATTGTATCGATCCATTGTCATTTTCATTCTTCCGCCACCAGATGCAATACGATAATCAAAACCTTTTGCATTAATCGCATTTAAAAATTCTTCAAATGGATCAATATATTCTAATGCAGATGTTTCTCCAACATCACGACCATCAATTAAAGTATGTATTCGGATTTTCTTAACACCTTCTTCTTGTGCTTGTAATATCATAGCTTTCAAATGATCTATATGACTATGAACATTTCCATCTGAGAATAAACCTAAAAAATGTAAAGTAGAATCATTGTCATTTGCATTTTTCACTAATTTTTTCCAAACATCGCCAGCAAACATATCTTTAGATGCTATAGCATTGCTAACTAATTTTGCGCCTTGTGCAAAAACACGACCTGCCCCCATCGCATTATGTCCAACTTCACTATTTCCCATATCATCATCACTAGGAAGACCTACAGCAGTCCCATGAGCTTTTAATTCTGTTTTTAGATTATAACCTACATCACACATCTCAGGATATTTTGTCATAAAGAAATCAAGCCAATGTGTCCTTGTATCGGCAATAGCATCTCCTTCTTTATATTTTCCATAACCAATACCATCTAAAATCATTAGAACCAACGGTCCCTCTCTCCCTTCCCATAATTCATTTTTTTTCAATGCTTCAACCATAATTTTCTCCTTTTGAATATTTTAATATTTATCTTTTTCTTCAACCCATTTTTGGATTTTACTTTCTGTTTCATCCCAGTTATTATTTTTCAATGTTTCAGCAAACTTTTTGAAAAATGCTTGAAGAGTTAAATTGAAAATATGCAAATTAGTAATCCTTTCTGAAAATTTATCTGTAGGATCCATCTCAGTTCCATCAGGTAATTGGAAAGCTGAAAATGTGAATTTTTCAGCATCAAATGTTGCAGACCAACAGTCTTCATCTCTATGAAACATTACCTTAGCTTTTTTAAGTTTTTTACCAACTTCAAGAGCCATTAAAGCCTCTGCACTTCGTTGTGGAGTTCCTTTTTTAACAGTTGTTTCTCCAGAACCTTTTGGTTCATCTCCAAAAGAAAATGTTAATGGTCCATCTACCCAAACTGTTATTGGTCCGTAATTATCTAAATCAACCATACCTTGATGGTCGCTCTCATACCATAGCCAAGTTAAGAAATCTAAACCAATATCTGAATCCATTTCGCTTTTTTCTGAAAATTTAATGGCAGGCAAAACACCTACTTCTTCATTAAATTCTCTAAACATAATATCTTTAGCATTTACCTGTAAAGGTTCGATATTCAAAGTTTTCATAAATAATGCAATAAATGTATCAACTTGTGCTAATGACCCTGTCCCTAAATAAAGCATATTTGTATTAGTATCTATAACAAAAGGTGTTCCTGTAATAGTTGGATAAAAAGACTTAATATTTTGTTCGATTAAATCTTCACGAATCAATTTCTTTTCTTTAGAAGATAAAAAATCTTTACCTTCTGCGTTCATATAAGCAAGTTCTTCAAATTTGCACATAGCATTTAATAAAGTTGCTGGTATTTTTCTTTCAGCAGTTCTCAAATACATATATGGGAAACCTCCTCCAGCAAAGATTGTATCTTCTGAAATTGTTGTTTCTAGCAAATGTCTTCCACTAACCCAACCTATAGTAGGTTCTAGATCAACATCATCAAGCGATCCTGCATTGTTCGCAGCAAAGCGTTGAATGTAATTCTCGGGCAAATCTTCAGGTAATCTGAAAATACTTAACGCAAATGTTCCTTTTTCAAATGGCATAATTTCTCCTTTTTATTTGATATAATTTAAATCTCCGTTAAAAATTCACGGATTTAGTTTTCAATAAAATATCACACTTTTTAAATATAGCAAATTAATACAAAAAAAATTCAAATTAAATTAATGAAAAAC
>JAOZMT010000185.1 GCA_029934175.1 Victivallales bacterium
AAATTGCATAAGTCGCAAAGACTATTTTCAACCTATTTAAAAAATCTTAGAAACTTTGATTTTTTATTATTTCGCTTTAGTTTCTTTAATTTTTTTGCGATCTGTGCAGCATCTTCTTCATTCATTTTATCAACATATAAAATTCCATTTAAATGGTCACATTCGTGTTGTAACGCTCTGCTTAGTAATCCAGTTGCTTCAAGTGTTATGTTTTCTCCACTTAAAAGTTGTGCTGTAAAAACTATTTTTTCAGGGCGTGTCACATTACCATATACTTCGTAAATACTCAAACATCCCTCTTCTTTAGTTTTACATTCTTCGGATGAACTTATTATGCTTGGATTAATAAATGTAACAGGCATTTGTTTTAAAAGAGAAACTTCATCAGGCTTTAAATTATCATAAAATTTATCATCATCAACCATAATTCCTAAAACAAACATTTGTAAACTTTTACTTACCTGTGGTGCAGCTAAGCCTATACCATCAAAAGCAAACATTGTTTCTATCATTTTTCCTGATAAAGTTATAATTTCTTCATTAATCTCTTTTATAGGCTCTGCTATTTGTGTTAAAACGGCAGCTCCATATCCTGCAATATCCAATACTTTTTTATTTTTTTTAAACATTTTATTCCTTTAATTAAGTTTTATTTTTACAATTCTAGAAACAGCTAATTTAACAACTGTAACTTCAATTTCTTTTTTATCTTTAATATTTAATTTAAAGTCTTCAATAGAATTAATTTGATTTCCATCAATGTGAGTGATAAGTTCATAGGGCTTTATTCCTCCAATTGATGCTTTACTTCCTAGATCTATTTTGGTTATTAATACTCCTAAATTACTATCTTGTCGCTTATAATATCTTTTAACTTCAAAAGTTATATCTTTAACCGTAATACCTAATGGTTTACTTTCATATTTATCAGATATTTGAAAGTGTAAAGGTGCTTTTTTAACAATAAATTCTTTTGATATAACTTCGCCTTGTCTAAATAATTCTAAACGAAATTTATTCCCCCAACCTATACTTTTTAAAATCTTATTGAAGGTATTTTCAACGGGAGTCCAAGGGATTGGTAAACGAGTATAATATTGTTCAGGTATCTTATCTAGTTTATCCCATGGAAAAGCCATCCTATTTTCTTTAAGCTCAATTTTTATTTTTTCTTTAGTGGCATTGGGATAAATATTTAAAATAATATCACCAGGGGCAATTTCATATTTACTTGCATCAGAGTCTTCATACACAAAAGTTACTAATCCACCGTATCCTCCATTATCAGACAACTTAGAAGCACCATTGGCTTTTGCGAGTTGTGCAGTTAGTGGTTGCAATTCAACACCTAGCCACGCCATTTGATTTTCTGCTTTTTCCGAAAGTGGGACATTTGCTGTATCAATATTATCTGATACCTTTTTTGTAAAGAGTGGCAATAAATAAGATGAAGGCAGTAGTTTATATTTTTTATCAGCTCTCCAATAACTTTTGCGTTCTTTAACTTTTCTAATATTAACAGGCATCGCTATTAACTCTCCTATTTTGTTGAATAAGAAAGTATCATTAGTTTTTCTGCGGATATTAGGTATAGAACAATTGTCAATACTTTGTTTATAAAAAGGAATCCACGAGTTTAAGGCAATATATTCTATTTTTTTTTGTGATAATTTAACATCAACAGTAAATACTGGTTCATCTCGATATGATTTTATATTCTCTTTTGAGAATTTTGTAATATATTCTTTTTTGACTTTTTCTGGTATTTCAATAATAAAAGCTCCTATTTTTTTCAATGACTTTTTGAATTTCCCAGTAAAATAGTTATCGTATCCTTTTATCTCAACTGTTATTTTTTCAAGTCTAGCTGTAGTTTCATTGTCCAAAGAAGCCAGAACTAAAATTTTATTTTCTTCATAAATAACGCCATGAGTGTCTAATTCAGTTATGACTTTATCGTCACGATAAGAATATCTATCATACTTTGATTTTTTTTCTTTTTTTCTAAATTTCAGAGATACTTTACAAATTGTTTTAGCATTTTTATTTATCTTTTCTAATTTTTTATTAAAGTTATTTACATCAATAAAGTTCCAATTTTTAGGACTTTGTAACCATTCAGAATTTGCTAAATTTTCTTTCCGCATTGTTATCGTTATAGGATTATAATTGTCATCGAGTATAATGCTATTAGGAATTGCTACTGCATAATTCGCATCGAAATCTGGCATATAAGTTACATTATCTTGCGAAGTGTGCGAAGTTTTAACCCTCCAAAGCCCATCATCTATAGAGTATGAAGTATTGAAAGCTATCGAGTCAGCATTACCATTAAATATTAATGGTTTTGCTAATTTAAAGCCTGTATTTAAAGTTAATTCAATAGCACTTTTGTCTAAAGCATATCCACTAATTTTAGCAAACTGAAGTTCTTTCCCGCTAAGAACAATAATTTTGCTAATAAACTTATTATCAATTTCCAGATCAGCCGATATGACTTTATTACTGCCAACTAAAAAACCAGGGACTTCTATAGGTATTTTTGATGCAATTTTCTTTGAAGCATCGTCCCCATGAAATTTATTACAATTACCGCATCTATAGCCTGCAATATCAGGTTCTTTGCCGTCTGAAAATTTCAAATAATAGTGTATTTTTACAAAAGATTTTGAAAATTCTTTTGATATTTTTTTATTTGATTTCTTCCCAAAACTATTACATCCAGTAAATAACAAAATACTGAACACTGCTCCTACAATAACTAAATAGTTGACCTTTTTCATTTTTTAGATGTTGCGATTTGTGCAAATTTATATGTTTTATTTGGAGTCTTTTCAAGTTGTAAAAGAGCAATGCCTGTATCTTTATCAGTTCCAATTATAGTTGCTTTAAGAGCAGTGCCATCGTAGAGTAAACATCTTATGTTTTTTGAATTTTCAACGACATGCCAATTTGTTAAAACTTCACCATTTTTGGATATTACAACTCCGCTGCCTGAAGCTGAAATCATTGTTTTTTTTCCACTTTTAAAATTTTCACTAATTACTTTTATAAAAACAACAGCAGGGAAAATTTTTTCTTTTGCATATTTAATTTCTTTTTGAAATTCAGAATTTGCACACTTCGCAAATGGCTGAATACATATTATTGCACATATCGCAAAAAGATAATTTATTTTCATTATTTTTTGCATAATTAGCAATTTTCTTTTATAAACTGAACTAAAACAGAACGATCTCTAGGACCATCAAACTCACAAAAATAAATACTTTGCCATATTCCTAAAGATAATTTAGAATTTTCAATAGGAACAATTTCAGAAAAGCCCATTAATGAACTTTTAATATGAGAATCACTATTCCCTTCAAAATGATGAAAATAATCTTGGTTTTTAGGAATTAATTTATTTAAATGTTTATTAATATCTAGTAAAACATCAGGATCTGCATTTTCATTGATTGTTAATGCTCCAGTTGTATGCGTAGAAAATAAATAACAAATACCTGTAAAATTACTAGGGATTAACTTTTCAATATCTTTTGTTATATCTACAAAATCATTCCTTTTACTTGTTCTTATTTTGAGTTTTTTCATATTTCTCCTTTTTATTTTTTTAGATTATAATAATATAATGCATAACGAACCTAATTGCAAGTAAAAAAAAATCAAATCTCTATTTTCAATGATAATTTATCAATTTTATCTTTATTTAACTATATAAATATCTTGAAATTTTAAATAAGTGTGCTATCTTTATAGCTTATAATTAAACAAAATTTAAACAAAAATAGGATGAAGAAATGAGTAAATTATACAATGTTGCTATTGCTGGAGCTACTGGTGCTGTAGGTATCGAAATGATTAAAACTTTGGAGAATAGAAAATTCCCAATTAAAAACTTAACTCTTTTAGCATCTTCTCGTTCTGCTGGTAAAAAATTAAGTTATAATGGAGAAAATATCACAATAAAAGAATTAACAAAAGATTCTTTTGAAGGAATTGATATTGCTTTATTTAGTGCAGGTGGAAGCATTTCTGAAGAATTTGCACAGTTCGCAGTTAAAGAAGGTGCTATTGTTATAGATAATTCTAGTGCTTTTAGGATGGATAAAGATGTGCCTCTTGTAGTGCCTGAAGTGAATCCAGAAGATGCATTTAAGCATAATGGTATCATTGCAAATCCTAATTGTTCAACAATAATAATGTTAGTTGCCGTTGCTCCTTTGCATAAAGCAAAAAACTTAAAAAGGTTAGTTGCATCAACATATCAAGCTACAAGTGGAGCTGGAGCTACTGGAATGCAAGAACTTGAAGATCAAACAAAACAAATCCTTGATGGAGATGATATAAACCCTCAAGCTTTTGCACATAGAATTGCATTTAACTTAATCCCACATATAGATGTTTTTAAAGATAATGGTTATACTAAAGAAGAGATGAAAATGACTCATGAAACTAGAAAAATGTTACATCATCCAGATTTAAAAGTATCATGTACTTGCGTCCGAGTTCCTGTTATGCGAGCACATTCAGAATCATTGAATTTGGAATTTTTAGAAGATATTACTCCAGCTGAAGCTAGAGAAATATTGAATAATGCTAAAGGAGTTATTGTTGTGGATAATCCTGAAGCAAAACAATATCCAATGCCTGTAGATGCTGCTGGAAAAGATGATGTTTTAGTTGGTAGAATCAGGCAAGATGATTCAAGAGATGATAAAAAAGGATTAGACATTTTTGTAAGTGGCGACCAAATCTTAAAAGGTGCAGCACTAAATGCAGTTCAAATAGCTGAATTATTAGTAAAATAGTCACAACCTTTTAATATATCTAAATACTAACATTTCGTGATTCAATTTTAGAGAAAACAAGCAATAAAACTTGCGAAGCAAAAAGTAACGCAGACATCTTGTCTGCACAGTTCAGCAGGCATCCTGCCTGCTATGCGTCGTTTGCGTAGCAAACAAGCATAAAGACTTAATTTTTTGCTTACAACTAAAAACCCTTTTTTGCTTCGCGATTTTTTGTATTTCCCACAGGCAGACAAGATGTCTGCCAGACTCTAAGCACACGAGTCACGGATTTTATTATGAGACCATTTTAGGATTATCGGATTTTTTTCCATTAATCCAAAATCCAATAATCCATGAGAATAATTCCGTAGGGATGAAGTAACCGTAGCCCAGTGCGAAGCTCTATGCTCTCAGCATGTATATGAAAGCTAAATATAAAAAATTGAATATCCAATATTCAACAAGGAATTTTCAATATTCAAGTCCGAAAAATGCAATATAGACAAATAAAAAAGGTGAATATTTAGTATACATATATTGTCATTAAAGAGCTAAAAAGTCGATTTATTGGCTAGTTTCAAATGAACTTTACACTTTTAATTACAAATAGTCGAAAAAATAGTCAGAGTTCCGACTTTAGGGGCTGTCGATTTAATCGTAGCGCCGTCCGTCTCGGCGGCATAAT
>JAOZMT010000186.1 GCA_029934175.1 Victivallales bacterium
CTTTTTCTTTCTTTTCAAAACGATTTTCAGTTCCTTTTAATAATCGTTTAATATTGTCTTTATGTTTGAAAACTGCGAGATGTGCAAGTAGTAAAAGCAATCCTAAAACTGTATCTTCAAGTGGATATATTTCATATTTAGATAAGAGATAAGCTGATAAAGGTAAAACAGAACTTGCAATTATACTTGCTAAAGAAACATATCTAGTCGAATAAAAGACTATAGTCCAAATAACCATAGATATAACAAATGACAATGGAGCAAGTGCCACAATAATTCCTGCAATAGTCGCAATTCCTTTTCCTCCTTTAAATCCTAAATAAATAGTCCAAACATGTCCTGCAAATGCCGCAAAAGCTGCAATAATAACTGCATAAATCGCATCTTTTGAAAGAATTTCTACTGTAATTAAATGTGTTACAATTGTCACAGGGATAAATCCTTTCAAAAAATCTAATAAAAAACAAACTAAAGCCCATTTTTTTCCTAAAACTCTATTTACATTCGTTGCTCCAACATTTTTACTCCCATGCTCACGAATATCTATCCCTTTCATTTTTCCTAAAATAAAACCCCATGGAATTGAACCAAAAAGGTAAACTATAACTGCAATCATTGCATATTCATATATATTATTCATAAATTCTCCTTATGTTATAAATTTATCTTCATAAAATAATATTCTTTTGAATAAAATCAAGTTTTTTATGAAATATTATCTTTTTAAATAATTATTTTCATTGACTTAAAAGTTATAAGTTTGCATAAAATCAATCTTTTGAGTTATTTCAACAAAACAAGATATAGTGGTGAATTAAAAATAAAACACAATATTTAGTGGTTTTTATTTGATTTATTTCATTTTATGCTTATATTATCAATCCCGTAAAAATATCTTTCGGAAAGCGTAAAAAATTCATTTTTAGGACAACCTATTTAAGATTAAGAATTAATGAATATTGCGATTTATGCAATTGAAAAAGAGATATTAATAAAAATAAATAAAATAAAAAAAAGGAATGGAAAATATCATGGCAAACTCTGGTTTTAAAATGTATGGTTTAAGTGAGGAAATTTGGAACAAAAAATATCGCTATCAAGGAACAGAAAAAATAAAGAAAGATGATTGTATCGAAGAAAGCTGGAAAAGAGTAGCAACATCAATCGCAGAACAAGAAGAAGATTCTGAATATTGGGCACAAGAATTTTATAAAATATTAACTGATTTTAAATTTTTACCTGGAGGAAGAATTCTTGCAAATGCTGGGACATCCCGTGATGAAGTGACTATGTTCAACTGCTATGTTATGAATAATATTCCTGATTCAATAGATGGTATTTTTGATACAGTCAAAGATTCTGCATTAACTCAAAAACAAGGAGGCGGAGTCGGTTATGACTTTTCAACATTACGCCCTTCAGGTAGCCATATAAAAGGCTGCGAAGCTGAATCATCAGGACCTCTAAGCTTTATGCAAGTTTTAGATTCTACTTGCAGAACTATTATGAGTGCTGGTCAAAGAAGAGGAGCTCAAATGGGTGTTATGAGATGTGACCATCCAGATATCGAAGCTTTTATTGCTGCTAAACGGGGTAATAATTCTTTGCAAATGTTCAATCTATCCGTAGCAATCACAGATAAATTTGTTGAAGCTGTAAAAAATAATGAAAATTGGGAATTAGTATTTGACGGAGATGTTTATAAAACTATTAGAGCTACAGAATTATGGGATTCTATAATGAAATCAACTTATGATTATGCAGAGCCTGGTTTTTTACTTATTGATCGTATTAATGAAATGAATAATATGTATTATTGTGAAGATATTCGTGCGACAAATCCATGCGTTACAGATGATACTTGGGTTCAAACTGATAAAGGTCCATTACAAGTAAAAGATTTAATTAATTGTGAGTTTACAGCAAGAATAAATGGAGTTGATTATCCTGCTACAAAAGATGGTTTTTTCAAAACAGCAACAAAACAAGTTGTAGAATTAGAAACAAAAGACGGTTTCAAGATAAAATTGACTCAAGACCACAAAGTGAAAAAGATTACAAAATTAACTAGAGATGTAATTGAGACAGAGTGGGTTGAAGTTGGCACATTATCTGAAGAGGATAGTGTTTTATTAAATAATCATAAAGATAATATTTCTTGGAGTGGAATTAATAAATATAAAGAGAAAGATGGATATTTAATGGGACTATTAATTGGAGATGGTTCGTTTAGCGAGGAACAAGCAGTATTATCAGTTTGGAAAGATAAGAATATTCAAAATGATGAAGATTTAAAAAAGACTGGGGCATATTCGATGATGCAGGTTGTTGATGATGCTGTAGTAGATTTAAACAAAAGAAGTGATTTTACAGGTTGGCATGAAATAAAAGGGCGTTCTGAATATCGACTTTCTTTAAGTGCAATAACTGAAATTGCAAAAGATTTAGATGTTGTTCAAGGAAATAAAATTATTACAGATGAAATAGAGAAGAGTTCAAGTGATTTTTATAAAGGTTTTATCAAGGGAATGTTTGATGCAGATGGCTCAGTGCAAGGGACTCAAGAAAAAGGAATATCTGTTAGATTAGCACAATCAAACTTGAAAAACCTTGAAGCTATGCAAAGAATGTTAATGCGTCTAGGAATAAATTCTAAAATTTATAAAAATAGAAGAGAGGCAGGGCAAAAAATGCTACCTGATGGAAAAGGTGGCGAGAAGCTTTACGATGTAAAAGCAGAACACGAATTGGTTATAAGTAAGGAAAATTTGATAAAATTTAATGATGTCGTCGGATTTAATAATATAGAAAAACAAAATAAACTTAATGATTTAATACAAGATTTTAAAAGAGAACCAAATAGAGAAAGATTTGTCAGTCAAGTTAAATCAATTAGTGAATTAAGTTCAGAGGATGTTTATGATGTTCAAGTTCCAGGAATAAATAGTTTTGATGGAAATGGTATTGTTTGTCATAATTGTGGTGAGCAGCCGCTTCCTCCTTATGGTGCTTGTTTGTTAGGTTCTTTAAATTTGACTAGATTTGTTAGTGCTCCATTTACTAAAAATGCAAAAATCAACTTCAAAGAAATAGAAAAAATTACTAAAATTGCAGTTAGATTATTGGATAATGTTATTAATATGAGTAATTATCCACTGGCAGCTCAAAGATTTGAAGCTGAATCTAAACGAAGAATGGGACTAGGAATTACAGGTTTGGCAGATTTGTTAATTTTTATGGGGCAGAAATATGGTTCAGCAGAGTCATTAAAAACTTCAGAAAAAATAATGAAAACTATAACTTGTGCAGCTTATGAAGCAAGTGTCGAATTATCAAAAGAAAAAGGAGCATTCCCTAAATTCGATGCCAATCAATATGTTACAGGTGAATTTATTAAAACTTTACCAGAAAAATTAAAAAGCGATATTGCAATTCATGGATTGCGTAATTCGCATTTAACTTCTATTGCTCCTACTGGAACAATTAGTTTACTAGCAGGTAATATCTCAAGTGGACTAGAACCTATCTTTGCTTTCAAATATACAAGAAAAATAAGAAATAAAGGCGAAGATGATATATCTGAAGTAGAGGTTTCTGATTATGCGTATAGAATGTATAGAGAATTTTTAGGAGTAGATGACTTACAAGAAAATGAACTTCCTGAATACTTTATATCGTCTGATGGTGTAACTCCTACACAACATGTAGATGTTCAAGTTGCATTGCAAAAATGGGTTGATAGTTCAATATCTAAAACTATTAATGTCCCAGCTGATTATGATTTCGAAGATTTTAAAGATATTTATATGCAAGCTGCTGAAAAAGGATTAAAAGGTTGCACTACATTTAGACCATCTGAACACATTGCAGGTGTATTGATAAAATCTGAAGACAAAAAAATAGAGAAAAGTAAAAAAGAAGAGCCTACTATTATTGTTAATAATAATTATGTAAAGGATAGACCTCGTGAATTGGAAGGAACTACTTATAAAATAAAAACTCCTCTTTCTCCAGACGCTCTGTATGTTACTGTTAATGATATGATAGAAGACGATGGTCGTCGCAGACCTTACGAACTCTTTATTAATACTAAAAATTTACAACATTTTTCTTGGATTGTAGCAATGACAAGATTAATTTCAGCTGTTTTTAGACATGAACCTGAACCACGCTTTTTAGTTCAAGAACTAAAAAGTATTTATGATCCTAATGGCGGATACTTCAGTGATGGTGGCTATGTTCCTTCCTTGGCTGCAGATATTGGGCGTGTTATTGAAAAGCATCTTAATAAAATAGGAATTATAAAAGATGATAAAAAAATAGTTGAAGATGCTCAAGAAATTCCTTCAGAAAAAACAAGTAGTAAAAAAGATGATGATGCTCGTTATATGTTTTGCCCTCAATGCTCTGAAAAATCATTGATTTCTGCAGAAAACTGTTTGAAATGTCTAAGTTGTGGATATAGTAAGTGCGGATAAATATGAGTAAAAAAGATTAGAATTTTTCCTTATAATCAAGAATCAAGGAAAATAAAAAACATTTTTTTTTATTTTTCCTTGATTTAATTGAAAAGATGTGCTATATTAAATAAATAACTAATAAAATAAATTTATAAAAAAGGAGAATTTGATTATGCCAGAACAAGAATCAAGACAAACAATTAAGTTAAAACCTATTGTTGCAGACAACGCCCCTGCTGATGAAGATTTAACTGTAAAAGTGCCTCGTAAAGAGGTAGTATCACCGATTAATCCTGCTAAAAAAACTATTCAATTAAAGCCTATGAATAAACCTAGTTCTCCACAAGAATCTTCTGGAAAACAGACTATTCAATTAAAGCCTATGAATAAACCATCAGCAGGTAATGAAGACCTAACTACAAAAATGCCTAGCCCAAAACCTGCTGGAAAACAAACTATTCAATTGACTCCTGCTGGAAAGGATGAAGATCATACAAGAGCCATTGGAAAGCAAACTATAAAATTAACTCCTCCTGGAGCAAATAAAGAAGACGCTTCGCCTGCTGCTAAAACTGTTCAACTTAAAGGACCTAAAGCTTCTGCAAAAACCGTTAATCTTAAAGCAAAAAAGAAAAATGATACTCCTACAGCTTCAGATCCTACTATTAACTTAGATACATCTGATGTTTTAGATGACTTAAATCTTGATGCTCCTGCTCCTGAAATAGGTAAATCTGCTAAGTCACAAGGTGAAGATACTTTAGATAAAGTATTTGCTGCTTTAAATTTAGTTGCAGCTGGTGCTTTAGCATTTATTCTTTACACACACTTCACAAATATGTTCTAAGTTTAATAGGCTTAGATAATAAATTTATAAAAGCCTTCATATTAATTTATGAAGGCTTTTTTTATGCATTTTTTTATTGCTTTTTTAGTCATTTACAGCCCTCACACTTAATAAAATAAAAAGTCCAAATTGAATTCCGTAGTTAATT